>JALYZL010000623.1 GCA_030948875.1 Actinomycetota bacterium | reverse complement strand
AGGGCCGCCGGGGCCGCCGGCTTCTTGGCCCGGGGCGGGGTTAGGTGCGTGCCCGGCCCGGGTTTGGCAATGAGCGCCCCGAGCTTCTGGCGCCGGATGCTTCGAGCCTCGCGCTTGCGCTTGAGGTAAGCCTGCTCGCGAACGGCGCGTTGCTCGGCGCGCATCCTTGGATCGGGACGAGCCTGGGCGACTCCCTTGTTGCTCACGATGTCGTGCCACTCCTGGCCGTTGACCTCCCAGCGGAAGGTCGCGGTGAGGTAGGCGAGGAGGCAGAGGGCGACGAAGGCGGCGCCGGTGAGGGCGGTCGAGCGCAGCCCCGCCCCGAAGAGTTGCTGGATGCCCAGTGCGCTGGTGACTGCGTCGCCGGGCAGGCGGGCTGCGGCGAAGCTCACCCATGTGACGATCAACCCGATCACGTAGAGGCCGACGACGACGCCCGCCGCGGCGCCCAACGCAACGACGACCGCCCGCAGGCCAAGTCCCTGCCGGCTCACGACGCCCCCGCGAACAGCGCCGCACCGGCGATGAGCGCCACTCGAAGCTGCCGTTCCTGCCGAGACATTCAGGCTCCCCAATCTCCATTCGCTCCGCAGCCGAGCGCTGGGCGATTCTCTCCTGTCAACCCCCGAAGGTCAAGCCAAGAGGTTCGAGAGGCCGTGGCGATCGGCCTTGCCGCTGAAGGTGCGCGGCATCATCTCCAGCATGCGGACGTCCAGTCCCTCGACGTCGAGCCCGTCCGAGGAGACGCCCGCGAGGATGAACTCGCGCAGCGCCTGGGCCGGCGCCTGGCGGCCGTCGAGGAGCTCGGCGTAGGCACGGACCGCCCCGCTGTCGGCGCGCTCGACGACCGCCGCGTGCTTGACGTCGGGGTGCTCGTAGGCGCGGTCCTCGAGCTCACGGAGGAAGGCGCCACGCGCCCCCGCCCGATCGCGTTCCTGCACACGCCCGAGCACCTTCAGGTAGCCCTCCTCGTCGCTGATCGCCAGGTCTCCGCAGTGGAGCACGCCACCGGCGAGCGTCTTCTCGGTCTCGACCGGCTTGTTGCGGTAGCCGGGGAAGAACCCCTCGGGCACAAGCACCTCGCCGACCGTGCCGGCCGGGAGCTCGGCGCCGTCGGGCCCGCCCACGTAGGCGAGGCGGTCGGGCAGAGGACGCCCCACGTAGCCGGCCAGGGCGCGGTCACCGCCGGCGAGCTCACCCATGGCCATGAATCCGCCGAACTCGCTCTGCCCGTAGCTCTCGATCAAGGGGATCCCCAGCCGATCGGCGTACGCGCGCTTCAGCCGCGGCGCCAGTGGCGAGCCGCCCGACAGGGCCACACGGAAGGAGTGATCGGAGCTCGCCCGCTGCGAGCGCACCACGTCGCCCAGGGTCAGCGGATAGGCGACGAGCACCGTCCCGCCGCGCTCCGTTGCCGCGTCCCAGATGCCGTCGGCGTCACGTCCGGAGACGAGCCGGACCGCGGCGCCGCGGTGGAGCGCGGGGAGCAGCGAGGACACGAGCTGGAAGCTCGAGGGAGTGGGCGTGGTGGCGATGATCACGTCGGTGGCGCCCAGCCCGAGCCGCTCGGCGATGCAGGCGGTGCCGAGCGTCACCGGCCCCGACTCCAGCACGCACGCCTTGGGCGCCCCCGTCGAGCCCGAGGTGTAGGACCAGAAGAGCGGCGAGGCTGGGCCGTGGCGGTTCGGGGCGCTGCCATCCCACGCGCTCACGAGCGCGTCGAAGCCGATCACGGGCGCGTCGGTACGCCCGGCGAGGCGCTCGGCGTGCTCGTCGGTGGAGACGATGAGCACCGGTGCGATGTCGCCGAGGAAGTACGGGAGGTTGGCGTCCCGGGTGCGCGGGTCGACGGGCGCCGGAATCGCGCCGGCCAGCCATGTCGCCAAGATGTTGACGATAAGCGGCGTCGAGTCCGGCGAGCAGAGTCCGACCGCGTCGCCAGGTGTTACCCCGCGCGAGATCAACCCGCCGGCGATCGCCCGGGCACGGTGGAGCGCCTCGGCGAAGGTCACGGGCCCGGCGTCGTCGATCACGAACGGTCGCTCGGCGTGGCGGGCCGCGGCGCGGATGAGCAGCGTGGCAGCGTCCACGCGCTTACGCTCCGGCGGGGTGGCGGAGGACTTCGAGGCTGATCGCGTCGGGCACGAAGACGTTCCGTGACCAGCAGATCGGTCGCTCGCGCTCGTCGAGGAACGTCTCGAACAGAACTACGAGCGGGAAGCCGGCGGGCACCGCGAGTTTCGCCGCCTCCTCGGCGCTGGCGGACGCTGCCGATACGGCGGCGCGGGCCAAGTGCGTGGCGCCGGCCAGCAGCTCGGTGATCGAGGTCTCGAACGCTCGGCGCAGCCCGGCGGCGGACATGTCGCGCGCGGGCAGCCAGCTCACCATCTCGCAGATCGGCGTGCGGTTGCGCGTCTTGACGCGAGAGAGACGGACTCCTGGGTCGCCCTCGGCGAGCTCGAGCGCCGCGGCGACGAGCTTGGGGATCGGGAGATCGACGATCGCGGTACCCACCGTCCCGCAACGCCAGCCCTGGGTGGCGGCGAGCGATTCGAGGCTCTCCAGGCGGTTCAGCCCGCTCACCACGCGCGACGTGCGGACGGTGGTGCCCCGGCCGTGGACGCGCTCGACGATCCCGCCCAGCTCGAGCTCGCGCAGGCCTTCGCGCACGGTGCTGCGGGAGACGCCGAGCATCGCCGCGAGCTCGGACTCGGGGGGCAGCCGGTCGCCGTCGGCGAACTCCCCTTCGGCGATCAACCGGCGCAGCCGCTCCGAGGCCCGGACGTAGAGCGGGCGCGCGTCGTCGCGCAGCAGGGTCATACCGGGACGTCCTCTCCCGTGAGCATCCGCCGCGGGTTGGCGATCCTGATGCGGTCGATGTCGTCCTGCGAGACCTCGGCGTCGAGCAGGCGCTCGACGATGTCAGTGTCGATATGCGCGTAGCCGCCGCCCCCGTGGCGGCGGAGCATCGTCTGCATGCACACGTCCTGGCTGATGAGCACGCGATCCAGGTAGCCGGCGTCGAGGACGCGCAGGAGGATCTCGATCCGGTCGGGATCGTAAGAGCGCGTGACGGGGCCGCTGGGGTGGCGCCAGTTCGCGGCCCAGTGCTCCATGCCGAATGTGTCAAGCTCGATCCATGCCCCTCGTTCGCCGACCGCGAGCGCGAACTCGGGCTCCGGGCGCTCGTCGCAGTGGCTCATGACCACGCGCTCGGGGTCGACGCCCTCGGCGATCACCAGGTCGAGCGCCTCGAGCGCCGCCGAGAGCTCGGGGAACACAGTGCGGTGGATATTCAGGGCCAGGCCGGTCTCGAGCTGCGCCATCGCTGCCGCGCCCAGGACCTTGCGCTCGCCGTCGGTGAGCGGATTCCCGGACCCGATCTCGCCGATGATCCCGGGACGAATCCCGGTCAGGCCGACCCCGGCCTCGATCTCGCCCAGGAGCACGTCACGGATCTGCTCGGCGCTGCATACATCGACGTACCCGGCGTGGGAACGGGCGACGTACTCGCCGCAGCCCATCACCACGTGGACGCCGGCCAGGCGGGAGATGGCGACGAGCGCGGCCGGATCACGACCGAGTCCCGCGGGGGTGAGGTCGACCACGGTGCGCCCGCCGGCGGCGACGAAGGGCTCGAGCTCCTCGGCGGCGGCGAGCGGATCGTGCAGCCCGAGGACGGCGCGGTAGAAGGCGGGCCGGGCTTGCGAGCGGGTGTAGAGCGCCGGGCTTAGTGGCGTGAGCGCCTCGCGCAGGTCGTCGTCGCCTGAAGGAAGCTCCCACTGCCCACCCAGGTCGGAGAGGAGGTGCTCGTGGGGCAAGACGACACCCAGTTCGCCGGCGTCGATCTCGCCGAGCACGGTCATCACTCCGATCACGCCGACCCCATCGGGCCGAGGACCGGGTCGACGTAGCTGAGCGACGCGTACTCCACGAGTCCCTGGTCGGTCAGCGACCACTCGGGCAGGGTGGTGATCTGGGTGAAGAGGAAGCGCGCGAAGGGCCGCTCGGGTAGGTCGCCGAGCGTGTGGGCGGCCGCCTCAAGGGCCGCCTCGGCGGCGACCATCTCGGCAGCGCTGATGTCGCTGAGCATCCCCGCCACAGGGAGCGCGAGCTCGGCCAGCACCTCGGTCCCCTTGGCGACCACCTGACCGCCCCCGAGCGCGGCGAGCCGGTTGATCGCGGTGGCCATGCTCTCGAGGTCGGCGGCGACGCAGAGGACGTTCTGATCGTCGGGGCAGTTGGAGGTTACGAGCGCCCCGGCCCGCAGCCCCATCCCGACCATGAACGCGGTGCTGCCGCCACCCGCGCCCGTATAGCGCTCCCGCACGCCGATGTAGGCGACATCCTGCTCAGGATCGGCGAGCACGCGTCCGTCTCTCACCTCCAGCTTCACGTCGACGCGGTAGCGGACGGTGCCGTCATCGGAGGCTATGGCCAGGACGGTCGCGGTGCCGTCGGGAAGCTCGGTGTGGACGGCGAGATCATCTGGGCTCAGCGGTGGGAGCCGAAAGGTCTCGTAGAGCGCCGGGACGATCTCCGGTCGGGGGCCATCGTGCACGGTGACGCCACCGGCGGCGACCTTGACTCCGTTCATCCACGTCTCGGCGACGTCGAACTCGGCCAGGTCCTCGACGAGCACGAAGTCGGCGTAGAGACCGGGACCGACGGCGCCGATCTCCTGATCGAGACGAAGGCCTTCGGCGGCGTTGAGGGTCGCCATCTGGATCGCGGTCACCGGATCGACGCCGAAGCCGATCGCGCGGCGGACGATGTGATCGATGTGCCCCTGGTCGACGAGGGTGCGGGCGTCGACATCGTCGGTGCAGAAGGCGATCCTGCGCGTGGGGAGGCCCATCGTGGTCACGACCTTGATGCACTCCTCGAGGTCCGGCCCCGACGGGCACTCCCGGATCATGCAGTAGAACCCGGCGCGGAGCTTCCCGGCCATCTCCTCGGGGTCGGTCATCTCGTGGTCGTCGCGGCAGTTCGCGCACATGAACGCGTTGACGTCAGAGCCCCGCAGCGCCGGCGCATCGCCGTGGACGAGGAGCCGGCGCTCGGCGCACGCTTGCATGGCCGCGAACAGCGGCTCGTCGCCGCGGCGCAGGAAGTCCATCGACACCTCGGCGATCCCGCGCGCCTCCGGCCACGTGAACGCCTCGAGCTGGTCCTCGAGCCCGACCGAGCCGCCGATCGTCGAGGGAGGGATCGTGTGGGGCACCCGGCACGGGAGGGGGTTGAGGACGCGGAGCGGCACGGCGGCGGCCTGGTCGAGGAGCATCCGCACGCCTGCCAGCCCGAGCACGCAGGCGATGTGATCGAGCGCGGTGTAAACCGCGGTGGTCCCGTGGGGGAGGACGGCGTCGGCGTAGGAGGCGACGGTGAGCTTGCCCACCTCGATGTGCACGTGGGTGTCGATCAACCCCGGGACCACGTAGGCGCCGCCCACGTCGACGATCTCGGTGTCGGCTCCGGCCAGGTGGGCAAGCTCTCCGACGGCGGCGAACTTGTCGCCGGCGATGGCGATCTCGGCGGGGAGGATCTCGCCGGTGTAGACGTTGACAACGCGCCCGCCGGTGATCAACCGGTCGGCCGGGATCCGGCCGAGCGCGACGTCGAAGGCGTGGCGGTCAAGCATCGCCGCCCGCCCGGGCCCGGGCCTGCGCGACGGCGTGGCGCACCGATTCGCGCAGCGCCCGGTGGGTGAGCTCATCGTCGGCGTGCTCGAGCACATCGATCTCGTCGAGCGCGCCTGCCAAGCCCGGAAGCTCAAGTACGCGCGGCGGCTCCGTCGCGGTGGCGGTGGCGATGCGCAGAGTCGATCCGGGGGTGAGCACGGCCGCGGCGACGGCGAGGGCGCGATCGCCTGACCGGCGCGAGACCTCGTGGAATCCCCAGCCACCGCCCGTCTCGGGTGACGGGACGGTCACGGCGGTGATCAACTCGCCGGGGGCGACGTGCCGCGCGCCCGCCCGCACACGGACGCTCCCGTTCGGCCCCGCGATCTCGATCTCGGCGCCGAGCACGGCCAGGGCCAGCGGCACCTCGGCGGGTGGGTCGGCGAAGGCGACGGCACCGCCGACCGTCGAGCGGACACGGATCGGGCGGTGGCCGACGTGGCGCGCGCACTCGGCGAGCAGCGGCCAACGCTCGGCGATGCGCGGGTCGTCCTCGAGCGTGGCGACGGTGCCCATGGCTCCGAGGCGCAACGCGTCCATGTCCACGCGGACTGAGCAGAGCTCGGTCACGCCGCCGAGATCGATGAGCCGGTCGACGGCGAGCTCCCGCCGGGTGAGCTGCGGGACGAGGCTCTGGCCCCCGGCGAGCAGGCGCGCTCCGTGGCCGCCCGCGGCGAGGGCTTCGACGGCCTCGGACACGGTCCCCGGCCGCTCCAAGGCGAAAGGCGCAGGCCTCATCGCGGCGAGACCTCGCGCCACAGCGCGATCACTCGCTGCGGGGTCAGGGGGAGCCGGGTGATGGCGTCAGCAGGCCGGGCGAGCGCGTGGTCGATTGCCTGGGCGATCGCGGCCGGGGGAGCGATCGTGCCTGCTTCGCCGACCCCTTTGGCGCCGCCGGGCAGGGTAGGGCTGGGGGTCTCCCGGACCCGGAACTCGATCGGTGCCGTGGTGGTGGCGATGGGGAGCAGGTAGTCGCCAAACCCGGTGCTCACCGGTGTCCCGTCGGCGTCGTAGCGGAGCTCCTCCAGCAGCGCCGACCCGATGCCCTGGACGATCCCGCCCCGTAGCTGTCCCTCGACGGTCGCCGGACGCAGTCGTGGTCCGCAGTCGTCGAGAGCCAGGTAGCGCCTGACCGTGACCGTGCCGATGACCGGATCGACCTCGACGACGGTGCCGTGAACCCCGTAGGTCAGGGCCATGGCCGGCGGGTCGACGGTGGCGACGCTGTCGAGCCCGGGCTCGAGCCCGTCGGGCACCTCGAGCCCGCCGAGGATCTGGCGCGCGAGTTCGGAGAGCGGCAGCGTTCCCAGGCCGCCGCGTGCTTCGCCGTCGCCCAGCGTCACCTCCCCGGGCGGGCAGCCGAGCCGCCACCCGGCCTGGCGGCGGAGCTTGTCGGCTAGCGGCGCGCAGGCCGCTCGCACTGCCATCGCGACCACGGCAGCGGTGCGGCTGCCGACCGCCGACACCGGTGAGTACGGCGTCAGATCGGTGTCGCCGGACACGACCCGGATCTGGTCCCCGGGCAGCCCCAGCGTCTGCGCTGCGACCCCGGCCAGCAGGGTCGCGTGGCCCTGACCCTGGGCGCTCGTGCCGACATGGACGACGGCGGTGCCGTCGTGATGCATGCGCACGTGGGCGGTCTCGTAGCTACCGTGATCGAGCCCCGACCCGACCGCCCCTTTCGAGGGCCCGAGCGCGGAGATCATCACGTAGGGCGCCACGCCCGCGCCGATCAGGCCCCCCTCGCCGGGCTCGGTGGCCTCGGCCGCCTGGCCCACGGCGGCGAGCATCTCCTCGTAGGCCCCGAGGTAATCGCCCGAGTCGAGCTCGACCCCGGAGGGCACAAAGCGCGGGAGCTCGTGGGCGCTCAGGAGGTTGCGTCGACGGATCTCGGCCCGCGAGATCCCCAGGGTGCCGGCGACCGCGTCCATGGCCCGCTCCATCGCCAGGTGCGCCTGCGGGGAGCCGTATCCGCGGTAGCCCCCGATCGGAGTCTTGCTGGTGACGACACCGCGGACGAGGATCCGGCAGGCGCCGATCCGGTAGGGCCCGGTGAGCAGGGCGGCACCGAAGCGCGGCGGCCCGAGCCCGTGCGAGGACGGGTGACCGCCGACGTCCCACAGCCACGTCCCGGCGACGGAGGTGATGTGGCCGTCGGCGTCGGCGCCGAGCTCCAGCTCAATGACCGATTCGCGCGCGTGGCAGGCGCCGGTGAGGTTCTCGCGCCGATCCTCGACCCACCGCACGGGGCGCCCGGTGCTCGCCGCGAGGAGACAGACGATCGCCTCCTCGGGGTAGGCGTACTCCTTGAGGCCGAAGCTCCCGCCCACTGCGGGGCAGATCACTCGCAGGCGATCCTCCGACCAGCCGCACGCCGCCGCGATCGCGCCACGCGCATGGTGGGCGCCCTGGGTCGAGATCCAGGCGGTGACGCGGCCGGTCTCCGGGTCGGGCTCGGCCACCGCGGCCCGTCCCTCCATCGGGGCGGGCGCCTGGCGCTGGAAGTGCAACCGGGTGGTGATCCGCACCGCGCTGCGAGCCAGCTCGCCGGCCACGTCACCACCGCCGACCTCGACCTCCGCCACCAGGTTGCTTCCCCACTCGGGGTGGAGCACGGGTGCCTCGAGTGTCAGGGCCGCCTCGACATCGAGCACGGCGGGCAGCGCGGCGATCTCCGCGTTCACCAAAGCGGCCGCGTCCTCGGCTACGTAGAGATCCTCGGCCAGCACGGCAGCGAGCGGCTGGCCCGCGTAGTGGACCTTCGTCTCCGCCAACAACGCGATCGCCGTCATCCGCTGCCCGTCGGTCAGCCAGCTGCAGGGCATCGCCCGCGCGCCGAGCCGCCTGAGCTCGTCGGGGCCGTAGACGCCTGCCACGCCCGAGAGCGCCCGGGCGGCGCCGAGCTCGAGCCCCCGGATCTCGCCGTGGGCGACGCGGCTGCGCACGAACACGAGCTGGAGTGCGCCGTTCGGGCTCAGGTCGCCGGTGAAGCGAGTACGGCCGGTGAGCAGCCCCGGATCCTCACGGCGCATGTCATCACGTACACCGGTCAGCGGATCCGCGTCCTCACGACGCATCTCAGCGCAGTCCCGCGTGGGCACGCCGCACGGCGCGAACGATCCCCTCGTACCCGGTGCAGCGGCACAGGTTGGACGAGGCCGCCTCGCGGACCTCGGCCTCGCTCAGCGGCTCCGGGGCTGCGAGCAGTGGCTCGAGCAGCATCAGGAACCCGGGGGTGCAGAAGCCGCATTGCAGCGCGCCCTCGGCGGCGAAGGCGCGCTGGAGCGGGTGAAGCTCACCGCCGGGTGCTGAAAGTCCTTCGACCGTGCGGATCTCGCGCCCGTCCGCCTGCGCAGCAAACATAAGACAGCTGCGGACGGGCTCGCCGTCGAGCTGGACGGTGCAGGTTCCGCATGGGCCTTGGGCGCACCCGATGCGCACGCCGGTGAGGCGGAACTCGTCGCGCAGCACGTCACAGAGCAGTCGCCTCGGCTCGACGGTGGCGGATCGCGAGCGGCCGTTGACCGTCATCGTCACCTCGACGGCCTCCACCGCTTGGCTCACGCGGTCCCCGTGCCGAAGCGGCGGTTGGCGATCGCCTCGGCGACGCCGATGAGCACGTAGGCGGCCACGGCGAACGCGGTGGCCACCGCCGCCTCGGCCCAGACGATCCCGAATTCAACGAGGAAGCGCGCGTTCTGCATGTCACCGCCAAGGCCGGTGCCCGTCGCCAGCCACTCGGCGATCATCACCCCAAGGAGGGCCAGGGGGGCGACGAGCCGCGCCGCGGCGAGAAAGGCGGGAACGGCGTAGGGGATGCGAACGCGCCACATCGTCGTCCACCGCGACGCCCCGTAGACGTCGAGCACGTCGACCGACGCGGGAGGGACCCGGCGTAGCCCCTCGACCACGGTGACGAGGCTCGGGAAGAAGGTGACGATGGTGGCGATGATGATCGTCACCGCCACCCCGCGGCCGAAGATGATGATGAGCACCGGCGCGCTGGCCGCCAGCGGCACCGACTGGAGCACGAGCGCCAGCGGCAGCGTCGCGCGCTCGAAGCTCGGCAGGAGCACGAAGACGATCGCCCCGACCGACGCCGCCAGGAGACCGCCCGCCAGTCCCGCGATGGTGACGGGCACCGTCTGCCCGAACGCGTGCCAGATCCGGCCGGCGCTCGGGCCCGTGATGATCGACCACACGTCAGATGGCGTCTTGGCGAACAGCGGGTTGAGGCCGAGGCCGTCGACGAACAGGTACCAGGCGCCGATGACCACGACAACGCCGAGCATCGCCTGGGCCGAGATGGTGACGACGCGGCGCCAGCGTGGCCCACGGACGGCTCGTATCGCGGGCCCGAGCCCGATCACCGGCGAGGCGTTGGAGCGGGCGATCCGGCGACCGATGAACATGAACACGAAGAAGGCGGCGCTGGCCACCAGCGTCGCGACCAGGCCCGCTCCCCATGTCCGCGCGGCGTTGAACTCGGCCAGCGAGTTGAGCATGAACACCCCGAGGCCTTTACTTCCCCCGACAAACTCCGCGAGCACCGCCCCGAGCAGGGCTGCGGGTGCCGAGATCTGGAGGCCGAGGATGAGCGAGGGGAGCGCCGCGCGGGCACGGGCGCGGCGCATCACGGTGAGCCGATTGCCGCCGAACACGTCGATCACGTCGATCATCGCCCGATCGACCGAGCGGAGGCCGAGCAGAGTGTTGATGAGGGTCGGGAACATGACCATCATCGCCGCCAGCGTGACCTTCGCCGTGTTGGCGCTGAAGGCCGCGGCGAGCACCGGCAGCGCGGCGATCGCCGGCGTCGAATAGAGCGCGATCATCAGCCCCATCAGCGTTCGCTCAGCGGGAGCGAAGAGCACGAACAGGTACGCGAGCGAGATCGCGATGGCGTTGCCGATGAGGAACCCGAGCACCGCCTCCTTGCCGGTGGCGGCGAGGTTGGCGGGGTAGAGCGAGCGGTCTTGCCAGAGCTGGCTGATCACCGCATGAAGCGAGGGGACGGTCCGCTGGCCGAGCAGGTTCAGGTCGCCGACGAGCTCCCAGACGACCAGCGCGCCGAGGAGGATCGCCACCACCGGCCAGTGCTCAAAGCGCACCGGCCGCACCCGCTTGTGGGTGATCGTCACCGCGGTCATGCGACGGCCCTCACTCCGGCGCGTGGTAGAGCCGCTCGACGACCGCGTCGACCGTCTCGCGGAACTCGTCGCTGCGCATCGTGTCCTCGGTACGCGGTCGCGCGATGGGGACGTCCATGACGGCGCGGATCTTGCCCGGCCTCGGCGTCATCACGATCACCGTGTCGGCCAGGAACACCGCCTCCTCGACGCTGTGGGTGACGAGCACCGTGGTCGTCGCCCGCTCGGTCCAGATCCGCTGGAGCTCGACGTTCAGCCGGTAGCGGGTCATCTGGTCGAGCGCGCCGAACGGCTCGTCGAGCAGCAACACCCGTGGGTGCGCCACGAGGGCTCGGGCGATCGACGCGCGCTGGCGCATGCCGCCCGAGAGCTGGCCGGGGCGTGCCTGCTCGAAGCCCTTGAGGCCGACGAGCTCGATCAGGGCGGTGATCTCACGGTCGACGTCGACGCCCGGCCGCGGCGCGACGATCTGTAGCGGGAGCCGGATGTTGTCGGTCACCGAGCGCCAGGGCAAGAGCGCCGAGTCCTGGAAGGCCACGCCAAGGGCGCCGGCCTTGCGTGCTCGTGCCGCCCCACCGCCATCGATGGTCAGCGCGCCTTCGGTCGGCTGCTCGAGCCCGGCGATCAGTCGCAGGAGCGTCGATTTGCCGCAGCCCGAGGGGCCGACCAACGCTACGAACCCCCCGCTGGGAATCTCCAGGCTGACGTCGTCAAGCGCGGTAACGCTGTCGGCCCCGAGGCCGAAGCGCTGGGTCACGCCGAGCACCGAGATCGAGGCGCCCGGGGACGGGCTGGAGGTGCCCTGGGCCTCCCTGGTGGTCACATCGGTCGCCATGACACGTCACAGCACCGGGTGCGGGCCGCTGGCGTAGGCCTCCTCGAGCACCGAGGTATCGAACAGATCCTTGGGGGCTTTGATCTTCAGGAGCTCAATCGTCTTCAGGTTGCCGTCAATTCCCGCCTGGTCCATCCAGTACAGGCCCTTGGTCTTGACCATGCCCGAGGTCATCAGGGGGATCTCGGCCTCGAGCTGGAAGAGCTGGCTGCTGTAGGAATCGCCGAGTGACTTGCCGTAGTTCTGGGTGACGAGGTCGACGTACTTCTTGCGGTTGGCGGTGTCGGTCATCACCTGGTTCCAGGCGGCCGAGCTGGCCCTGATGAACTTGACGAGATCGGCGCGGCGGTTCTTCAGGGTGTCCTTGGTGACCACGATCGCGTCGTTGTAGAGGGGGACGCCGTAATCGGCGAGGAGGAAGGTGTTGGTCTTGATCCCCTTGGAGAGCAGGAGGAAGGGATCGGTGGTGACGAAGGCGATGGCCGCGTCGAGGTCACCGTTGGCCACGGGGGTCGGGTCGAAGGAGTAGGGCAGGATCTTCACGTCGGCGGGGTTGATCCCGTTGACCTTGAAGAGCGCGGCGATCGTCAGCTGGTTGACGGACGGCACCCCGACCTTCTTGCCGATCAGGTCGTGAGGACCGTGGATGTTCGACTTGGGCAGCGACATGATCCCGATCGGGTTCTTCTGGAACTGGGCGCCGATGATCTTGAACGGCGCCCCCTGCTTGGCGGCGATGCTGGCGGTGAGATCGGGTTCGGAGAGCGCCAGCTGCGCCTTGCCCGCAATGACGACCGACTCGGGCGAGATCGACGAACCGCCGGGAATGAACTGGTAGTTGAGTCCGATCTTCTTGTAGTAGCCGCCCTGCATGCCCTCGAAGTAGCCGGTGAACTCGGCGTCCGGGACCCACGAGGACTGCATGGCCAGCGGTCCGCCCGCCTTCGCCGCCGGGCTCGAGGGCGAGCCCGCCTGGTTGCCGCACGCGGCCAGGGCGCTGGCGAGAACGCTCCCTCCGGCGAGCCCGGCGAGCGCGCGCTGGGAGAAGACCCGGCGCGTGATCACGCCGTCAGGCAACTCGGAGTGCGTCAAGGCGGTTCCTTTCGTCGCGGCGCTGCATGACAAGGCCAGTGGTCTGAGGACTGACCAATCCTCTCCGGTGGATCTGGACGTCGTCTTTGGCCCTGTGGACGAATTTCCGGCGGGGCGCCTCTCCACCAGGACCGCGGCGGAACGCGGCCGGCGGGCGTTCGAGGTCATCCAACATGACCCGCTGCCGTTCGCCGCCAGTTACGAGCGCGTTACAGCCGCCTCTGGCCATTCCAGCCGACCGGCGCTCCCTCCGGTTGTGAGGAATCCGCGCGGCGCTGATGGAGACGGCGCATCCACCGCCATCTCCACGCTGTATCCAGGGTCGTTCAGCTGGCCTTTGATCGCCGGGACGTCCTCAGGCCGGTCGACACGGCCGTTGGGAACGCCAGGGGTGTCGCGCCGCGAAGTGATGTCGATCGGTCCACCTGTCCGGACTAATCGACGGCGGTTCGGGGCCGGCCGGCGTCGCGCCGCGAAGTGATGTCGATCGGTCCGACCTGTCCGGACTAATCGACAGCGGTTCCGGGCCGGCCGGCGATCCGCGGCCAACAGATGGCGTACGCACCCTTCTGCTGGGCGGACTGGCGAAATCCCGCGCAAGCTGGATATCTAACCATCGATCTCGACGGCTACGAACGCGAACTGGTCGACGTCCACGAGGCCACCGTCGGTGAGGCGGAGCTCCGGAATCACCGAGAGGGCGATGAACGACAGCTGCATGAACGGCTCCTCGACGGTGGTGCCGAGGCACTCGGCGGCAGCGGCGCCGAGGGCGAGGAGCTGGTCGGAGACCTCCTCGGCGCTGCGGTCGCTCATCAGCCCGGCGAGGGGGAGCGGGACCTCGGCGATGACGACGGCGTCGAGGACGGCCACCTGGCCGCCGCCGGTCTCGGCGAGGCGCCCAACCGCGGTGGACATGTCCTTGCCGCTGGTGCCGACCACGACTATGTTGTGGGCGTCGTGGGCGACAGTGGAGGCGATCGCCCCGCGCCCCAGGCCGAAGCCGGTGGCGAAGCCGCGCCCGATGCGCCCGGTGCCGTGGTGGCGCTCGATGACCGCCGCGTGGACGAGGTCGCCGCCGGGCTCGACGATCACCTCGCGGTTCCGGGTGGTCAGGCTGCGGCTCTCGACCCCGACGGCCCGGACGCGCGTGCCGGGCACCGCTTCGAGCACGAGTTCTGCCGCTGGCGGCGGGGTGCCGAGGTTGACCGTGTCGCGCAGGAGGGCGGGGGGCGGCGAGGGCGGCACCGCGCCTGCGAGGATGCGCCCGTCGCGGGCGACGAGCCTGCCCGCCCGCCAGACGCGGTCAGGCTCCCATGAGCCGAGGTCGGAGAAGGCGAGGATGTCCGCCTGGTGACCGGGACCGAGGCTCCCGAGATGGGAAAAGCCGTGGTAGCGCGCCGGGTTCGTGCTCGCCAGGAGGATCGCGTCGATCTCCGAGATGCCGGCGGCGACGGCCACGCGCGCGCAGTCGTTGACGTGGCCGAGCCGCCGCAGGGTGTCGGGCTCGCGGTCGTCGGTGCAGAAGGCGGCCTGGTCGGGGCCGTGGGCGAGGATGCTCGGCGCCAGGTCGACGAGATTCTGGCTCGCCGAGCCCTGCCTGAGGAACACCCACATGCCCTTGCGCCGCTTCTCCTCGGCTTCCTCGAGGCGCGTGGACTCGTGATCTGACTCGACCCCGGCGGCCAGGTAAGCGTCGAGCGAGCGCCCGGAGACGCCGGGGCTGTGGCCGTCGACGCGTCGATGCCCGGCCGCGGCGATGCGAGCGAGCATCTCCTCCTCGCCGGCGATGACACCGGGGAAGTTCATGACCTCGCCGACGCCGAGCGCGCCGTAGCGCTCGATCAGCTCCCGGAGGTCCGAGGCGTCGAGGGTGGCGCCGGAGCGCTCGAAGGGCGAGGCGGGAACGCAGCTTGGGGCGTACACAGCGAAAGTCAAGGGCAGCGGCGCCGCGGCCTCCATGAGCGCGACAACGCCGGGTGTCCCGAGGACGTTGGCGAGCTCGTGCGGGTCGGCGGCAACGGCGGTCGTCCCGCGCGGCAGGACGGTGGCGACGAACTCGTCGATCCACAGCTTCGTCGATTCCAGGTGCATGTGGGCGTCGACGAAGCCGGGGGTCAGCGCCGCGCCGCCGACGTCGACGACCTCGTGCGCGTCGCGCTCGCCCCAACCGGCGATCACCCCGTCGGCGAGGGCGAGCGAGGTGTCAACGAATTCGCGCGTGGCGGCGCTGAACACGCGCCCGCCGGTGATCAAAGTGTCCGCCGGCTCCTCGCCGCGGGCCACCGCCAGGGCCCGCGCGCTCGCTTGTGGTCTCGCCATCGAAGGACTGTGCCATAGATGAGCCACGCTATCCTCGGCGGCCCCTATGCCCGACGTTCCAGTCGCCACGACGTCTGACCGCGAGGTGGCGCCGAGCGTGGCGGCGCTCAACAGGCTGGCGCTAGGGGAGGCACGGGGGGTATTTACAAGCTGCTGTGCCTCGGAGCGGTGGGCGACGGCGATGGAGGGCGGGAGTCCGTACACGACCCCGGAGGCGGTGCTCGACCACGCCGAGGCCGCGTTCGACGCGCTCGCCCGCGAGGACTGGCTGCAGGCGTTCGCCGCTCACGCGCGCATCGGCGCGCCGCGGGCCGACGACAGGCGCGGGGCGGCCGAGCAGGCGGGGGCGGCGACGGCCAGCGCCGACGAGCTCGCGGCGCTGCGCGGGTTGAACGACCGCTACGAGGCGCGCTTCGGCCACGTCTTTCTGATCAGCGCCAGTGGCCTCGAGGCGCGACAGATGCTCGCCGCGCTGCGCGAGCGGTTGGCGAATCCCCCTGCGCGAGAGCTCGAGATCGTCGCCGCCCAACAGCGCGAGATCACCCGGCTGCGCCTGCGGGCGCTGCTCGCGTCGTGACCAAGGTCACCACGCACGTGCTCGACACCGCCGCCGGGCGCCCCGCGGCCAGAGTCCCGGTATCGCTGCACGAGCGCGGGCCGGAGGGTAGCTGGAGGCAGGTCGGCGACGACGCCGTCACCAACACCGATGGGCGCATCGAAGCGCTCCCAGGTGTGGGCCCCGGCGTGTACCGGCTCGTGTTCGACACCGCCACGCCCTTCTTCGACGAGGTGGTGGTCACCTTCCGCGTCGCGGCCGACGACACCCGCCTGCACATCCCGCTGCTCCTCAGCCCCTTCGGATACTCGGTCTACCGCGGGTCTTAGCGTGACTCAGCCACAGGCACGGACCGATGTGCACCAACGGATCGAGCGCCTGGCCGCGATCAACTCGCGCCAGGAGGGCGACGGGATCACCCGCGAGGTCTACACCCCCTCCTACGACCTCGCGGTCGACTACGTCTCGGAGCTGATGCGCGACGCGGGACTCGAGGTGCGCCTCGACTCCGTCGGCAATCTCTTCGGCCGCTGGCCGGGAGCCGCGCCGGACGTGCCGCGGGTGCTCACCGGCTCGCACTTCGACACCACCCTGAACGCCGGGCGATTCGACGGCGTGGTCGGCGTCCTCGGGGCGATCGAGGCGGTCCGCCACATGCGCGCGGCGGGCGTGCACCCGCGCCGGTCGATCGAGGTGATCGGGGTCGCCGGCGAGGAGCCGCGCTTCGGTGCTGGGTGCATCGGCAGCCGGGCCATGGTCGGGGCGATCACGCGCGAGCAGCTCGACGGCATGCGCGACCGCGACGGGGTGAGCGTGGCCGAGGCGATGCGCGACCGCGGCCTTGACCCCGATCGCCTCGGGGACGCGCTACTCGACTCAGAAAATGTCCATGCCTTCGTAGAGCTGCACATCGAGCAGGGCGCCGTGCTCGAGTCGAGCGGGGCCGAGATCGGCGTCGTCGAGCGGATCGCCGCGCCCCACGACCTGCGCGTGACGCTGCGCGGAGCCGCGATGCACGCGGGGGCCACGCCGATGCGGCTGCGGCGCGACGCGCTCGCCGGCGCCAGCGAGGTTGTTCTCGAGCTCGAGCGCCTCGCCCTCGGCTCTCCGAGCGGCTCGACGGTGGGAACCGTCGGCGTCCTGCGCGTGGCCCCGGGCGCCGTCAACATCATCCCCGGCCAGGTCGAGATGGACATCGACGTCCGCGACAGCGACCTCGCCGCCCGCGAGCGTGTGATCGAGAAGCTGCGCGCCAAGCTCGAGGAGATGGCGGCCCGGCGCGGGCTCGAGCTCACGGTCTCGACGCTGACCTGCGATGACCCGGCGGCGTGCAGCCCGACGGTGATCGAGGCGGTGCGCGACACCTGTGCGGAGCTCCGGGTCAGGCACGTGGCGATGATCAGCGGCGCCTACCACGATGCCATGGTCCTCGGCGCCAAGGTGCCGATGGGGATGATCTTCGTCCCGAGCGTCGACGGCCTCAGCCACCATCCCGACGAGTACACCGAGGCGCGCGACATCGACCGCGGCGTCGAGGTGCTCGCCGGCACGGTCGCGCGGCTGGCCCGCTGACGGTGCCCGAATGCGACCTGCTGGTGCGGGGTGCTCGCGCAGCCGGGAGCGAGGAGCCGGTCGACCTCGCCGCGCTCGACGGAGAGATCATCGCGATCGGAGCCGGGATCGACGCCCGCGAAGCCCGCACCGAGATCGACGCCCGCGGGCTGTTCGTCCTCCCCGGCGGCGTCGACCCGCACGTGCACTTCAACGAGCCGGGAGCGCGGTCGCATTGGGAGGGCTTCGCGTCGGGGTCGAGCGCCCTGGCCGCGGGAGGGGTGACGACCACGCTCGAGATGCCGCTGAATGCAAGCCCGCCGACCACCACCCCCGAGGCCTTTGACGCCAAGCGCGCCGCCGCCGAGCGGGTCTCGCGGGTCGACTTCGGGCTGTGGGGCGGGATCGTGCCCGGCAACGTCGAGCAGCTCGAGCCCCTGGCGTGCCGCGGTGTGATCGGCTTCAAGGCGTTCATGTCGACGAGCGGCAGCGATGACTTCCCCGCCTCCGATGACCTGACGCTGTATGAGGCGATGTCGGTTATCTCCGGTCTCGGGCTGCTGGTGGCAGTGCACGCCGAGAGCGAGGAGATCACGCGGGGGCTGGCGCAGCGCGCGCGCGCCGCCGGCCGCGTGGCCATCCGCGACTATCTGTCCTCGCGTCCCGCGGTCGCCGAGACCGAGGCGATCGCCAGCGCGATCGAGCTCGCGGCGGTGACCGGCTGTCCCCTGCACGTGGTGCACGTGTCCACCGGCCGGGGCGCGGCCTTGGTCGCCGAGGCGCGGGCGCGCGGTCTCGACGTCACCTGCGAGGTGACCCCACACCACCTCGTCCTCACCGATGAGGACACTGAGCGCCTCGGCGTCGTGGCCAAGTGCGCGCCCCCGCTGCGCCCCGCTGGCGAGCTCGCCGCCCTGTGGGAGGCGCTGGCGCGCGGCGAGGTCTCCTTCGTCGCCTCCGATCACTCGCCCTCGCCGCCGGAGCTCAAGGAGGGTGACGCCTTCGCGGCGTGGGGAGGGATCGCGGCGTGTCAGTCCAGCCTCGAGCTCCTGTTGACCGAGGGCTACGGCCGAGGTCGACTGACGCTCGCGCGGGTCGCCGAGGCGTTCGCCGGTGCCGCGGCGCGGCGCTACCGGCTCGACGGCAAGGGCACCCTCGAGGTGGGCATGGATGCGGACCTCGCCCTCGTCGACATCGGCCCGGAGCGCGTCCTCGAGCGCTCCGAGCTCCGCGACCGTCATCGCATGAGCCCTTATGTGGGGAGGACGCTGAGCGCCCGTGTGGCGTGGACGATCCTGCGGGGCGAGCCGATCTACCGAGTTCGTGAGCTGGTAGGAGTGCCGCGCGGCCGGCTGGTCGGCCCGGGGACCCAGCCGTCGCGAGCGGCCAGCCCGAGGTAGATCCTGGAGCGGCTCAGGGGCAGGGTGGTGAAGCGCACCCCGGTGGCGTCGCGGATGGCGTTGGCGAGGGCGGGGGCGACGGGATTGAAGGGGCTCTCGCTCATCGGCTTGGCCCCGAGCGGGCCCGCCACCCGGTCGCGGGTCCTGGCGAAGTGGACCTCGGTGGGAGTGACATCGGCGAGGACGGGCACGTGGTAGTTGCGCAGCGTCCTCGTGACGACCTCGCCCGCCGCGTCGATGTCCACGTGCTCGAACATCGCCGCGCCGAGCGCCTGCACCACCCCGCCCTCGATCTGCCCGCGACACTGGCCCGGGTTGAGCACCGTGCCCGCGTCGGCGGCGTGGACGCTGAAGAGGATGCGGATCTCACCCGTCCTCGTGGACACCGCCACCCGGAACCCGTGCACGTTGAAGGCCACCGACCGGCGCGACCCGTCACAGCTCCCCGGGGCGGCGAGCAGCTCGTCGTCCGGCCCGCGCTCTAGGCGCAGCGCGCGAAGGCGCTCGGCGGCCTGCAGCACCGCCGACCCGGCGACCACGGTGCCTGTCGATCCGTACGCCCCGGTGTCGTACGCGACGGCGTCGGTGTCGGACTGGATGATCTCGATCTCCCCGGCGGGGACCCGGAGCGCGCCGGCGGCGAGCTGGAGGAGCACGGTGGTGGTGCCGTTGCCGAATTCGGGGGTCCCCACCGCCAGCGTGTACCCGCCGCCGGGGCGCTCGGAGATGCGCGCGTGGGCGATGTGGCCGCCGGGCGGCGTCGAGTCGAGCATCGAGATGCCGATGCCCTCGCCCACCAGCCAGTCGCCCTCGGGGCGGGGGCGATCGCGTGTGCGCGAGAGCGCGTAATGGACGGCGTCGACGCACTGGTCGAGTCCGTAGCTGCCGATCTGCACGTCGTCGGGGGCGTCCTCGATCGAGACGAGGGCGTCGCTGGGGCCGATCAGGTTGGCGCGGCGGAAGTCGATCGGGTCGAGGTCGAGGCGGCGCGCGAGCTCGTCGAGTGCCGAGTCGACGGCGAACACGAGCTGGCTCAGGCCATAGCCGCGGAACGCTCCCGCCGGCACCGTGTTGGTGTAGACGGAGTAGGCGTCGACGCGTTTGTTCTCGCAGTTGTAGAGGGCGATTGACTCGCCGCAGGAGTGGAAGAGCACCGCCGGGCCGTGGTTACCGTAGGCGCCGGTGTTGGCGAGGATGCGCAGGACGAGGGCGGTGAGCTTGCCCCCGACGTCGGCCCCGACCTTGACGCGCACGCGCATCGGGTGACGGGTGGGGGCGGCGGCGAACTCCTCCTCGCGGGTGAACTCGAGCTGCACCGGGCGTCCCAGGCGCAGCGTGGCTAGGGCGACGATGTCCTCGGTGAGCATCTCCTGCTTGGCGCCGAAGCCGCCGCCCACGCGGGCCGTGAACACGCGCACGCGAGTAACCGGGAGGTCGAAGAGCCGGCACAGGGCGTCGCGGGCGAGGAACGGGACCTGGCTGCTCGTGCGCACCACGAGTCGGCCGTCGTCGTCGATCCAGGCGATCGAGGCGTGGGTCTCCAGATGCACGTGCTGGACGCGTTGGACTTCGAAGGTCGCCTCGTAGATGCCTGCCGCGCGGGCAAAGCCCGCCTCGGCGTCGCCGATCTCGCTGTGGACCTCGGCGGCGAGGTTCCGCCCCGGGTCGGCGATCCGCGTGTCGTTGACGTCATGGTCTCCGTGGAGCAGCGGCGCGCCGGGCGCCATCGCCGTCTCGGGGTCGAAGACGGCGGGCAGCACCTCGTACTCGACGCGGACGAGGGGTACCGCGCGTTCGGCGTCGGCGACCGTGTCGGCCACCACGGCCGCCACCCGCTGTCCGGCGAAGCGCACGACGCGGTCCAGGAGCAGGGTGTCGGCGGGATCCTCGTGCTCGTGCTCGTGGCGGGCGGTGGAGTAGGGGCGCGCAGGCGAGTCCTCGTAGGTGAGGACGGCGCGGACGCCGGGGAGCGCGAGCGCCTCGCGCGCGTCGATCCCGTGGAGATAGGCGTGGGCGTGGGGCGAGCGGACGAGCTTCATGTGCAAGAGCCCCGGGGGCGCGGTGTCGAGGGTGAACTGGGCTCGTCCGGTGACGAGGTCGGGACCGGCGGGAGCGGGCAGCGCGGCGGCGACGGGGGAGCCGTCGGCGCTCCGCCAGGTTCCGGCGAAGGCGTCGGCGATCGATCGGTAGCCGGTACAGCGACAGATGTTGCCTTTGAGCGCCCTCGGCAGGTCGGCGAGCTGCTCGGTATCGAGGGCGGCGCCGGTCATGATCAGGCCGGCGGTGCAGAAACCGCACTGGAACGCCTGAGCGTCGAGGAAGCGCTGCTGGAGCGGATGGCGGCCACCGGCCGCGTCGCCGTCCGGGGTGCCGGCCAGCCCCTCGATGGTGGTGATCTCCCGGCCTTGGGCGCGGAAGGCTGGGAAGATGCAGCTGTGCACGGGGACGCCGTCCACGTGCACCGTGCAGGCACCGCAGTCGCCCGCGTCGCAGCCCTTCTTGACCCCGAGGCAGCCCTGCTCGCGCAGGAAGGTGCGCAGGCATTGGCCCGGCCGGGGCGCTTGGAGTGCCGAGACGCTGTTGATACGCATCAATAGCGCTCCCCATCGAGCTCGCCCCGAACCTCCTCGGCGTACATGCGCGTGAGGTGCTCGCGCCATGCCGGGTCGCCGTGGACGTCGTCGTAGTAGTCGAGCCTGGCCTCGTCGAGCGCCTCGCACAGCTCCTCGGCGGTGGGCGGGCGATCGAAGCGCAGCTGCACAGGGCGCGGGAGCGACGCGGTGAGGGTGATCACGACCTCGCCGTCGCGGGGCGAGCGGCGCCCGATCACCACCACGGCGGAGCGACCGAGGGGGCTCAGAGAGAGCTCGCGAAAGGCGGTGGTGCAGCGCAGGGCGGCGTCGGGCAGGAGCACCGAGCGGAGCAGGGCTCCCGGGCTCAGCGCGTTCTCGCCAGGGCCGGTCACGAACTCGAGCGCGGTCAGCGCGCTCGTCTCGCCGTCCGCTGCCCACACCGTGCACACGCCGTCGAGCGCCACCGCGAGCGAGGTCATGGGGCTGGCCGGGAGGGCGAGGCACAGGTTGCCGCCGACGGTGGCGGCGTTCCACACCTTGAAGGAGCCGAGCAGCGAGTGGCAGCACTCGGGGATGAGGACGCGCGCGGGCCAGCAGATGGGCCCAGTCCACCGTGCGAGCTCGGCGAGCGTGCAGGTCGCGGCAATCTCGAGGCCGTCGGCGCCCGCGGTGAGCGCGGGCCAGCCGAACGCCGAGAGGTCGATCAGGCGCCGGAGCTCGGGCTGCGGCTCTGAGAAGAGCCACGTCCCGCCCGCGAGCCACGCGTCGCCGGGCTGCCACCGCTCGATCACCGCGCGGTCTCCCGGCACGATCTCCTCGACGGTGTTCAGGTCCATTGCGCCGCACCGGCGCGCAGGGCGGCCGCGGCACCGGCCGCCTCGCGGGCGAGGACGAGCTCATCGGCGCGCGTCAGGTGACCGTCGGCGACGAGGGGCTGGCCGGAGACGAACAGGCGCACGAGCGCCGGCGCCCCGAACACGAGCGTGCACAGGGGATCCTCGATCCCCTCCCCGGCGAGGCCGTCGACGCGCCACAGCGCGAGGTCGGCGAGCTTGCCGGGCTCGAGAGATCCGATCTCCTGCTCGCGTCCGAGGCAGCGCGCGCCGCCGGTGGTGGCCATGGCCAACGACTGGCGCGCCGTGAGGGCGGTCGGCCCCCCGCGAACCCGCGCCACGAGCAGCGCCTGGTGG
>JALYZL010000584.1 GCA_030948875.1 Actinomycetota bacterium | reverse complement strand
TGTCCGGCGAGGTCGACGGCCGAGACCCCTGCGTAGCCGTTGAGCGTGCACGTCTGCCCCGAGAGGTTGGTGAGCTCGAGCGCGTAGAAGATGCTTCCGGCGGCTCCGTTGCCCTGGGTGTTCAGCCACACGACGAGACCCGAGGTCGCGCACTTGGGCGTGCTGGCGGCGGTCGGCGCGACCGTGGCACCGGGCCCGACGACGGAGTCCGGGCCGGCGGAGGGCGCGGCGGCACCGAGGGCGGCGGCGGGGATGAGGACGGCGGCGGAGGCCATCGCGGCGGCGCCTAGAAGCCTCGCGACGGAGAGGTGGGGGAGTCTCATGGCCGTCGAGTTCGCTAAGGACGAACGATTCCCTGCCCGCGGTCGCCGTCGCGCAGGAAGACGTCCAGGGCGAAGCCGCCGCTGATCCCGCACGCCCGCTGGAACTCCTCGCCGATCACCGTGTACCGCGGGATCTCCCAGCCCATGCGGCGCTGGTCGAGGCCGGGATGCTCGAGCGCCGCGCCTACTCCGAGCGACCTGCGCGCTACGAGTACGTCCTCACGAGCATGGGATCGGAGTTCGTCGACGTGCTCATGGCCATGGTCGCCTGGGGCGATCGCTGGACCGCGGGCGAGGCCGGGCCGCCGATCGTCTACCGCCACCGCGCCTGCGGCCAGATGACCCACGTCGAGCCCCACTGCGCGGCCTGCGGCGAGATCCTTCGCTCGGTCGACGTCGACGTCGAACCTGGGCCGGGAATGGCGGCGGTGTCCGAGATATGATTCCGCCGTGCCGGTGCGGCGGCTTGTTGTCCTAGCGCCCCTTGTTGTGCTCGCCGCGGCGTCCATTGCGGGCGGCGCCGCGGGCCTGCGCGGCTGCGGGCAGGTCGCCCTCGGACCAGGGGGTGCGGCGGCGTTCTGGAGCCTCAACGAGGTCCAGGCGGCAGGCATATCGTGCGGCGGAGCCGCGCGCTCGCGCGCCGCTGGGCCGTGGCGGCGCAGGAGAACAGGCTCCCACGGCGGGTGGTGGACCCCGAGGGTCCCAACCACGTGCTGGTGTACGGCCGCTACGGGGCGGGATACCGATTCGACGGCTTCACGTGCCGGTGGATGAACCTCCCCCCGCACAAGACTGCCTACTTACCCGGTCGCGGAAGCTGCAGTTCCCACGCAGAGCCCGTCACCTGGTCCTACCGGGGCGTCCTCAGCCCGAGCGTCGGCACGGTGACGGGCTGCGGGCGCTGGGTCAACGTGGAAGCACGGCGTCGCCAACGGACTGCGCGTCCGCGGGATCGATTGCGCGAGCGCGGCGCGAACGGTGCGGTACGCCCTCAACCATGGCGCCGTCCACCCCGGCACGGCGTGTTTCAGGTCGTGCGGCGAGTGGTGCGGGGATTCCGCTTCATCCATTCCGGCAGCGCCTTCCATGCGCGCAAGGGCCACGCGGAGATCGCCTTCAGCCTGTGCTGGTACAACGTTGACTGCTGAGTGACCCCGGCTCCGGTCTTCCTCCATCACCGCTCCTCGCTTGAGCACGAGACCGGGGCGCATCCCGAGCGAGCCGAGCGCATCGTAGCCATCGAGGGCGAGCTCGAGCGCTTGGGGTGGGTCGGGTTCGAGCGCGTCGAGTCGCCCGCGGTCGAGCGCGAAACGCTCACTCGGGTACATCCCGAGCGCTACGTCGAGTGGATCGAGCGAGCGGCTGCGCGCGGAGGAGCGGCGCTCGACATGGACACGCTGATGAGCGCCGGCTCCTACAACGCCGCGCTGCACGCTGCGGGCGGCGCCGTCAGCCTGGTCGACATGCTGCTCGACGGCTCGAGTCCCGCCGGCTTCAGCTCGCACCGGCCGCCGGGTCATCACGCCGAACCGGCGCAGGCGATGGGCTTCTGCCTGTTCAACAACATTGCCGTCGCCGCCCAGCACGCGGTCTCGGCGCGAGGGCTGGAGCGGGTCATGATCGTCGACTGGGACGTCCACCACGGCAACGGCACCAATGACATCTTCCGCGCCTCGCGAGAGATCCTCTTCGTCTCCATCCACCAGCGGGCGCTGTACCCGGGGACGGGACCGGTGACCGACGTGGGCGTGGGTGACGGCGCCGGTTACACGGTCAACCTGCCGGTCGCCGCAGGCTCCGGCGACGCGGTGTACGCCTCGCTCGTCGAGCACGTAGCGGTGCCGCTGGCGCGGGCCTACGAGCCCCAGCTCGTGCTCCTGTCGGCCGGCTACGACGCCCACCGCGACGATCCGCTCGCCGGCTGCTCGGTGACCGAGGCCGGGTTCGCGGCGATGACGGCCTCGATGTGCCGCGTCTCCGCTGAGGTCGGGGTCCCGATCGGCGGCGTGCTCGAGGGCGGCTACGACCTGGGCGCGCTCGCGCGTTCGGTGGCCATGACGCTCGAGGTGCTGGGCGCCGCGTCGCCGCCAGGGGGGTTGGATGGGCTCGAGGTAGCTCCGGAGGCGATCGACGCGCAGCGGCGACTCGACCAGTGGTGGACCGGGTTGCGCTAGGCGGAAGGCCGCCGCGAGCTGTTGCGGCCAGCATCGAGGGTCGCCGCGAGCGCTTGCGCGTCGGTGCCCGGCCTGGCAGGCTCTGGTGACGATGTGGAGACGGCCTGGGACGGTGCTCGTGTGTGGCGTGCTCGCTGCCCTGCTCGGTGTGGTGTGGGTGGCGCGCGCCTCGATGGGGCGGAGGCCCCCGATCCCGCGCGGTTTCGCATATGCGGCGCAGGTCCGGGTAGCGGTCATCTACGAGGCGAGCTTCGATCAGTCCACCAGCCGTCA
>JALYZL010000565.1 GCA_030948875.1 Actinomycetota bacterium | reverse complement strand
GCGCGGTCCTCGGCGTCGGGCCCCGCCTCGGGGGCCGCCGGCTCGCTGCTCTACCGCGCTTCGGGCTTCGACGCGACCGCGGCACGGGCGAGCCTCGAGCGGAGCCTGCGCGAGCTCCGAACCGATTGCGTCGACCTGCTCCTGCTCCACGACCCCGAGCCCGGCCAGGTCGACGGCGACGGGCTGTGCAGCTATCTGGAGCAGGCGCGCACGAGCGGGCAGATCCGAGCGTGGGGGGTCGCCGGCGAACCTGGGCCAACCGTTCGGGTCGCGAGCGATTTGCCGGTGACACCGGGGGTGATCCAGGTCCGAGACGATCTGCTCGCGGAGCGCGTCTCAGCCCTGCCGAGCATCGCGCGCATAACCTTCGGGGTGATGGGGCGCCTGCTCGGAGCTGTCGGTTCGCATCTGGCGGCGGATCAGTCCCGCCGGCGCTCGTGGGGTAAGGCTGTCGGCATCGACTGCGGCGATCGGGAGCTCCTGGCGGGATTGCTGCTGCGGTGGGCGAGCCACGCCAACCCCGACGGCGTGGTCCTGTTCGGCACCATCAGCGCCGACCACATCGCGGCCGGTGCCGCGGCAGTCGCGAGCGGCCAGGGAGACCTCGACGCGTTTGCCGAGCTGGTCGACTCAGAGCTGCGCCCGGCATTCAACCCGAGGGCTGACGGCTGATTATCGACGCGCGGCGACTCCCCCACGGGACCGAACTGACCGCAGACGTGGTCGTTGTCGGCGCCGGGCCGGCCGGAATCGTGACGGCACTCGAGCTCGCCCGTAGCGGTTTCGATGTTTTGCTCCTAGAGAGCGGGCAACGGCGACAGGATCCCGCGGCGCAGCGACTCTCCGATGCCGCCGAGTGGGATCGCGAGCGCCACGCGGAGATGTCGATGGCGGTCCGCCGTCAGGTCGGGGGCACATCGGTGATCTGGGGAGGCCGCTGCGTCCCGTTCGACCCGATCGATTTCGAGGCTCGCAGCGTCGTCCCGGATGCTCGCTGGCCGCTCAGCTACGACCAGTTGACACCGTACTTCCAGCGCGCCTGCGACTGGCTCGTGTGTGGACGGGCGGCATTCGACTCCTCCGAGCTGCCTCAGCTGCCACCGAGCATCGTCCCCGGATTGCCAAATGGAGAGGTGCGGAGCTCGAGCTTCGAGCGGTGGTCGCTGCCGACGAACTTCGGCCGCGAATACCAGCGGGCGCTGGATCGCGCGCGCCGGCTGAGGCTGATGATCGGACTCACGTGCACGCGCGTCGTGGTGGCCGCGGACGGCCGGCGCGTCGATCACCTCGAGACCAGCGGGCACGATCGAAGGGAGATCAAGGTCCGTGGAAAGCACTTCGTGCTCGCGGCGGGTGGCTTGGAGAGCACCCGACTGCTGCTCGCGTCACCTCGCGCGGACGGTACGCCGGTCGGCAACCACTCCGATCAGCTCGGCCGCTGGTATATGGGGCATGCCGAGGGGGTGATCGCGAAGGTCAGGTTCACCACTCCGCCCCAGCGCACAATCTACGCCTACGAGCGCGATCTCGACGGCGTCTACGTGCGCCGCCGGTTCTCGTTCTCAGCCGAGGCGCAGCAGCGGCTCGAGCTGCCGAACATCGTCGCCTGGCTGGCGAACCCTGCCATGTCGGATCCGGCCCACGGCAGCGGCGTGCTCTCGTTCGCCTACCTTGCGCTGGCCTCGCCGCTGGGTCGCGTGTTCGCGCCGGAGGCGCAGCGCGAGTCGCTGACGGGCAAGAGCGTTCCCGGTTCTCCGTACGGACCGGCCGAGCAGGGCTCGGTGCGGGCGCACATCCGCAATGTGTTCCAGGACGTCGGGTCGGCGTCGCGGTTCGTCGCCGGGTTCGGCGCCGGACGCTTCCTCGCGCGGCGCCGTCGCCTGCCCGGCTTCTTCGTCTACAGCCCCGCCAACGTGTACCCGCTCCAGTACCACGGGGAGCATCTCCCTCGCCGGGACAGCCGGGTGACGCTGGCGCCGCAGCGTGACGAGCTCGGGATGCCGAGGCTGAACATCGACATCCGCTTCTCGGAGGCGGACATCGACGGCGTGGTGCGTGCGCACCGCCACCTGGACGAGTACCTGCGCCGGCACAGCAGCGGCTCGGTCGAATTCCTCAACGGTGATCCGGCCGATGGGGTGCGGTCGACGATCGGCGGCGGATTTCACCAGACGGGCACGACGCGGATGTCCGCGCGGCCGGAGGATGGCGTCCTTGACCGCGACCTCGCCGTGCACGGCCTGGAGGATCTGTCCGTCGTCTCGAGCTCGGCGTTCCCGTCCTCGGGTCAGGCCAACTCGACGTTCATGATCGTGGTCTTCGCGCTGCGGCTGGCGGATCGGCTGCGAGCGCAGCGGGGGAGATGAGGGCGGCCTACTTCTGCGCCCCGCTCCCCTTCACGAAGAAGACCTGGGCGGCGCCGCGGTCGTAGAGCAGTCGCGCGCTCGAGGAATGGCGCAGCAGCGAGATGAGCTCGGGCTGCACGTTCGGCAGCCCGTCGAAGAGCTCGTTCTGGATCTGGGTGCTCTGGGTGAAGATCACGTACCCGCCGGACGGCGACAGCTGCTGGCGCAGCTGGCCCAGCAGCACCGCCGGCTGCGGGTGACCGGCTTGCCAATCGGTCAGGCTGTTCACCTGGAGGTAGGTGTAGTCGGCGTACCCCTGGCCACGCCACGGGAGGTTGTCGCTACCGGCCATCAGATTCGAGCCCTTTGGCGCCAGACGGTACAGCGCCTGGACGGCAGCCACATCCGCGCGAGTGAAGTTGTCCATCCGCTCGTTGCCGTACCGCGCGTACTGGAAGCCCAGTAGGAGCATGCAGCCAACGAGCGCAATCGCCGTCAGGGTTAGCCGGCCTCGCCCCGCGCTCAGGCTCGGGAAGGCGGCGAGTGCGATGAAGAACGACGCGCCGGGCAAAGCGAAGAAGAAGACGCGCAGGAAGATCTCGCCCCCGTAGGGCTGCAGGACCGGCAGCAGCAGCGGAGTCGCGCCGATCACGACCATCGCCATGTCGGCTCGCCGGCTGTGAAGGCGACGTGCAAATCCGGCGACGGCCAGCAGCCAGATCCCGAGCGAGACGACGATGCGCAGCTGCGCGATCAGGGCGTGGTCGGGACTTCCACTCAGCCGACTGCCGACGCCCTGGGTGACGTTGCTGCCGACGCCGCCGACGCCGCCGAAAACCTGGCTGATGTGACCGGACAGGTAGGTCAGGGTCATGAACGCGATCCACACTGCCAGGCCGACGACCATCAGCACCGGCAGCCCGCGCAGCTTCAATCCGGCGAGCAGCACGAGCCCGGTAACGGCGATGATCGCCGGAACCGGGGTGAGCTGGTGGCCGGAGACGATCGCTCCGTAGACGAGGAGCACGATCAGCAGCACGCCGACGCTCTGCACGCCGGCGCGCGGAAGCTCGTGCGACAGGGCCGCCATCCGTCGGGACCCGAACCGTCCCCACACCGCCCGCAGCGTGGGGGCGGCCGAAAGCGAGCGGGGACTTGGCGCGAACCATCGCAGCAGCAGCGCGAGCATCGTCAGCCACAGGAGAAAGCCAAGTCCCTGAGGCGAGATGTAGTCCTGGCCGACCCAGTTGCACGCGTAGAACACCCACAGCCCGAGCCAGCGGACGCGGCGGTCCGCACTCGCCCAGCTGAAGATCGCGAGCAGGGGCGGCAGGTACAGGAGGTTGAGGAGCAGCGGTCCCCAGGCGGCGAACGCGACCGCGCTGTGCCATCCGGCGAGCTTCGTCACCAGCGCTCCGAGCGAGAAGAATCCGGGCCAGCTGAAGTAGGCATCGAGGCCGGGGTTCACCGAGCCGTGCGCGAGGATGTAGCCGATGATCCCCACGTGCCGGTAGACGCTTGAGAACCGAGGCTCGGCCTCGACGAACTCGGTGATCCCGTACAGCGCGACAATGAGCACGAGCACGTGGACCAACGCGACCGGGGCGTTCAGCTCAGAGCGGGTGATGGTGATGGCAAAGCTGACCGTGAGCAGCGCCAGCATCACCAGCGCGACCGGGGGCATCGCCGAGATCAGCCCGAGGTCCGTCATCTGCTGCAAGCGCAGGCCGCTGATCGCGAGCGCCCACACGCCCCCGATCAGGAGCGGGACGAGCGCCGGGAGGAACCGCAGCAGGGCGGCCGCGTCCAGGCGCGAGCGCCACGGCGCCGCCGGCTGGGCGCGGCGCTGCCACGGGAGCGCCGGTTTCGCTCGGACGCCTACGTCCGTGGTGCTCGTGGGACGCTCGCGCACGTCAGCGGTGCTGATGGGACGCTCGGCTGCACGGTGCTCGGGGAAGCGACGGCCTCGGGCGTCTGGGGCTCCGCTCTGCGGTGGTCATCGGGGTGGTCTATCAACCTCCGGAGGCGGTAGCCGGCCCAGAGCGCTCCGACGCTCTGGACGCCGAGCCACGCTCCGGCGATTCCCGTCAATCCGAAGCTGGGCGCGGCGGCGATCGCCGCGCCCACCGCGATCGCGCCCGTGCCCGCTGCAGCGAGCGTGCCCTCACGCAGCCGGCCGGTGGCCCGGCACGTATACAGGTAGGCCTTCATGGCCACCATCGGGATCGCGGCGAGCGCCGCGAGGCGTAACGGGCCACGACCGTGGGCGGCATAGGCGTGCCCGAGGAGCGAAAGCACCAGCGGTCCGATGACGATCAGGCCGACGGTCGCGCCGCCGGCGATCATCAGACCGGACCGGAGCGTGTGGCGGGTGCGCCGGACGAGCTCGGCGGGCTTGTCGGCGAGCTCGGCGAACAGGTGCAACCCGAAGGACCACGGGATCGAGTAGGCGGCGAACGCCATCATCCACACCGTGTACCAGTACGCGGCGGCGCGCGAGGATAGCTGCTGCGCGGCGACGATCGGCAGGATTAGCCCGGGCGCGATGTCGGCCGCGGTGACGGCGAAGTTGGGGAGCCCGACGGAGACCAGCTGCCGCCACAGCGGCGAGGCGAGCGTCGGCTGGAAGCGGTAGCCGGCGGACGCCCGCGCGATCTGCCATAGGCCGACCAGGCACGCTCCCAACGCGGCGAGCATCCACGCGATCAGGATCGAGCGGGCGGTGTCGAACCCGATCGCGCCGAGGACAATCACGCCCGTCAGCGTCGTTGCCCCGGCGAGCGCGGCCCGGACGGGCACGTGATCGCTCCGGTGCAGTGCGACGGCCGCTTGGTCCATCAGCCACCAGCCTGCCTGAAAAATCACGAGCGCTAAGAACATGGCGGTGCTGGCCGGGTCGACGATCAGGAAGTGGAGCGCTCTGAAGCCGGCCGCTGCGAGTCCTAGAAACAGGAGCGCCGACGTCGCGGCGCTGGCGGTTGCGAGGGTGATCGCCGTGTTGAGGAGGACCCTGGGGTCCGCTCGATGGCGAGGGAAAGCGGCGATCAGAGCGACGTCGATGCCGAGCACGCCCACCTCGACGCACAGCAGCATGGCCGCGATCGCGCTCGCGGCCATCCCCACCTGTGACGCGGGGTACAAGCGCGCGGCTGCCAGCCAGGTAAAGAACCCGATGCTCAGCCGAACCACAGATCCAGCTGAGAACGCCACTCGGCTCCAGAGTGCACCGACTGAACCCCTGGTGGGCGCCGACCGCGCAACAGTCCGTGCTTGCGTCGTATCCACCCACGAGGCAGCGTATCAGAGGCGGTAATCGCGATCAGGGCCCTTCCCGATGACCTCCGTGCAGTTCGAGAGAGTGGCCGGTTCAAGCGTCGTCGCGGCGGACACCGCGAAGGTCGACAACGTGTCGAGCACCTAGTAGAACTCCTGCCCGCCTGCAGGTTCCTACCATGTCGGCGATGAGCACGCCAGCGGCAGGGCAGGCCGACGGCCCAGGCGGGTCGCGCCAAGACGGTGCCCGCAAGCTACTCACCCACAGCGCCGCGATCGTCGTGCTGAGCGCTGCGACGGCAATCACCGTCGCCACCGGGTGGCACTCGCCGGTGCGGACCATGCTCGCGATCTGCTTCCTGCTGTTCGTGCCCGGGTCCGCGGTCGTGGAGCTGCTCCAGATCGACGACGTCGCTTACCGGCTAACCGTGGCAACCGGCGTCAGTCTTGCCGTCGACACCGCCGTCTCGCTCGCGCTCGTGTACGCCCACGCTTTCTCGCTGGCACTGGCGCTGGCGATCCTGATCGCGCTCTGCTTCGCGGCGCTCGGCTCGGCGGCCGTGCGATTGCGGCACGGGCACGGTTCCTCGGGCGGAGGACCCGTCCGGTGAACGGACTGCTCCCGCACGTGATCGCCGAGGCGGTACGGGCAAAGTCGGTCTCGGCGGCGACGCAGTCGTTCGGCGCCGTCGCGCTGGTACTGCTGCTGCTGCTGCTGGTCGAGTGGGAGGCGGTTCGGGCCGTTCGCTCGCGGGCCCGACACTGGTGGCTGCTGACGGCGGCGATCGCGCCGCTGGCGCTCGTGGCCTCGCTCACGATCATGGCGCGCCTCGCGCCGCTGTTTCATTGACCAAGCGGCGCCGGTTTCGCGCTTGGCCCAGCGCGCCGAGCTCTCAGCCGGCGCTGGAGTCGCTGACCTACGCGGTCGCGCTGATCTGCGTCGAAGCCGGCCTGTTCGCCCCGGGCCACGTGCTGGCTGGCGAGATCCTCGATGCGGTTCTCGTGCTGATCCTGCTCAACGTCTCGCGGGATCCCGCACCCGGTCGCTCGGGCGAGCGCGCCGCCACCGATGCCGCGATGCGAGCGCTGGCGCTCGTCGCCCTTGTGCGGGTGGTGGCGGCGGGGCTCCCGCTGGGCGACGGATCGCAGGCGCTCGGAACGCTGGTGATCGCGCTGCTGATCGTTCCCACGGCGATCGGTATCGGCTACGTCGCGTCGGTACCGATCTTCAGGCTGATGGCTCTGGGTCCGGTGCGGGCGCCCGTGCTGGCGAGCGCCGCGGGCTTGGTGCTCGGACTGGCGGCGTACCTGTTCGGCGCTCCCAGGATCTGGAGCACCGGAGCGCACGGTGGAGGGATCGCGCTGGCGCTGGCGGCGGCGACAGCAGCCGCGGCGGCCGAGGAGCTCATGTTCCGCGGGGTTGTACAAGCGACATTCCAGCGCGTCGTCGGGCGATTGGGAGTGGTGGTGGCGACGGCGCTGTTTGCCACTACCTACCTCAGCGCCGGTTCGGCCGGGTTGGTGCTCGTCATCGCGCTCGCCGGGGCGGTGTTCGGGTACGTCGTCTGGCGTACCAGCTCGCTCGGCGTGGCGATCGCCGGTCACGTGGTGCTGGCGCTCAGTGCCGGTGCGCTCTGGCCGGAGCTGCTGAGCGCGGATCGCGGCGCATGGTCGCACTCGCCGGCGGCGACGATCCTCGCGGCCGTGGCACTCGCCGGCGCGGCCGCCAGCGTCATGCGCTGGAGCGATCCCACGTCTGCGGCCCCGGCCCCGCCCCCCGAGCCCGCCCGTACGCCGCCCGTCCGAACGCCCCCCCAGGTCGTCGCGATCCTGGCAGTCGCGCGGCGGCTCGGGTTGGCG
>JALYZL010000544.1 GCA_030948875.1 Actinomycetota bacterium | reverse complement strand
GCTTACGGTTCTCTGCTCGAGCTCCTTCACGCGAGCGCCTTCCTCGGTCGTGACCCCCGGCACGGCGCCCTCACCGATTTCAGGCTCTCTCGGCATCGATGTAGGTGAATTGGGTTCAGGGGTGTAGTTCGTGTGGGGGTTGGAGGGTGATCGGGCCGCACGTGAGCATCACGAGCGCCAGGGCGGCGTTGGCGCTGTGGAATCCGTAGGCACGGCGGGTGATCAGCCTGACCTTGTTGTTGAGCGCTTCGGTGCGTCCTTGGTTGATCCCGAGGCGGATCGCTTGGAGGATCCCGTCGCGGTGGCGACGGATCGTCTGGCCGAGCCGGACGAACGGTTCGAGTCGGCTGCGAGCCGCTTTGCTGATGAACCGGTCGATCAGCACGGTGATGTCCTCGACGGTCAGGCTGGGCGCGAAGATCGCTCGGAGTGCCTCCTTGAGGGTGTACGCGCGCCAGACTTCGCCGCCCGCGCGTTTCAGGCGCCGGAGCGTCGTGGCCTGCTTGTCGGTGAGGTTCTTGGGTGCCTTGAGCAGCGACCAGCGCGCGTCCTTGAACCGGCGGGCGGCGGCTTTGTCACCGACGCGACGCAGTTCGTTCCAGTAGGCGCGGCGGACCTCGTCGAGCGCTCGGTTGCCCAGGGCGACGACGTGATACGGGTCGATCGCGATGATCGCGTTCGGGGCGTGCTCGCGGGCGCTCTTGGCGTAGCCGGGTCCCATGTCGAGCGAGATCACCTCGATCGCGTGAGAGCGAGACTTTCCGAGCTCTGCGAAGAACCGGTCCGCGGCCGCCGCGTCGTTGCCTTCGGTGCCCCACACGATCTGCCCGCGGATGTGATCGGCGACGAGCGTCAGGTATCGATGCTGCTTGCGCCAGGAGACCTCGTCGATCCCGATCTCGAACAGGTTGTGCAGCCGATCGGGGTCCAGCTCATCGCTGCACACGCGGGCGATGATCCGACCGACGGTGTCCCAGTCGATCCGGACCAGCCGTTTGATCGTGGTCTTGTCCGCCCGCGTAGCCAACCACGCGACCAACTGCTCGAAGTCGCGGGTGAACCCGCTGGCATGGCGGGCGAACGGAACGCCCTCGACTCTGACCCCGTGCTCAGGACACTCCAAGCGGCGCAGCTGGGCGCGGAGCTCGAGCCGCCAGACCCCGAGATCGAGATGGCGCCACACCGACTCGACCTGCTGGCGGTTGTGACGGTGCGGCGTCGAATACGAGCACAGCGGGCACCCCAGCCGTCGGCGCCGCAGCGCCACCCAAACCACCACCCGGTCGGCGTTGAACTGCACCCCGCGCACCCAGATCCCGTCCAGGCGCAGCAGGCGCGAGAATCCCGCGTTGACGCGCATGTCGTCCTCCTGTTGAGCTGCTTGACCTTCAGACAGCCAGCAGCTTGCCGCGTGAGGACGGCAGCGCGTCACCTTCTCCGCCCGCGTCGCGGCCTCTTTCCGTCCGTGCCCAGTTTCACCGGCATCCATGCCGGCGAGCGACCCCCTCTCGCAGGCACCCCGCTCCACCACAAGCACAGGGGGCGAAACCCAGCGGCAAGTCCCAGACCTGTCCTCAGACCACGAACACCCTGCTCAAGCCCGGACTCCTTGCGTCAGGCGACCTACATCCATGCCGGGAGCCCCGGAAAAGGCTGGGCTTGACCTGGTCAGGTGGGTATCGGGAAGGCGTTCCAGGATCGCTCGGGTCGGGCTGGTGCCCGGGTCCGGGCGTCGTCGTAGGCGAAAATTCCTAGATGACATCGAAACCGGGGAGCTAAGTGCTCTGGCTCGGAAGTTCGCCGACGTATTCGGGTTAGGCGGCTTGCGCGGCGGGCGGGTTGAGTTTGTGGCCGAGGCGGTCGAGGTCGGCGCGGGTGAACTTCCACTCGAACGGCTGGGCGATCTGTTCGTAGCGGCGGCCGAACGCGCGGAGTTGCCGTTGGAGCGCTGAGAGGTCCGGGAAGTCGTTGGGAGTGACGACTTTGCGCTGGATGATCGAAAAGTAGATCTCAGCCTGGTTGAGCCAGCTGGCGTGGATCGGGGTGTGGACGGGATCAGGTTCTCGTAGCGGCCTTCGAGCCGCTTGATCGATTTCTTGCCGCGATGCGCGGAACCGTTGTCGACGATCACGAAGACGCGCCTGGCCTTGCTGTACGGCTCGACGGTCATGAACTGGTCCACGAGCTTGTCGAACGGGACGATCTCGTCCTTCTCATCGCAGCGGTCGAACAGTTTCGCGCGGCGTACGTCCCCCGCCGCGAAATAACACAGCGAACCGCCTCGCTTGTACTCGTGCTCGACGCGCTGACCACGCGGGACGCCGGGCTGGGCCGGCAGCGTTGTGTGCCAGCGGTGCCGGTATTGGATCGAGGGTTTCTCGTCGCAGCAGACGACGTAGTTACCGGGATGCAACAGCTCGCCTTCCCAGCGGCCGGCGTAGAGATCGAGGATCCGGGCGGCTTTGGCGGTGAACTCGGGGTCGCGCGGGAGGATCCAGGAGCGGTACTGCCACGGCTTGATCGCGTCCTCTGAGAGCCAGCGCCAGACCGTGATCCCGGAGATCTGCTCGCAGATCCCGCGAGTCATCACCTCAGCGGCCAGCTCGTTGGCGGACCAGCGCGCGAGCGGCACCTCGCTATCGACGGGTCGCTCGCACGCCAGACGGATCACCTCGGACCTGAGGGGGGGAAAAGCCGGCGGTCGACCGCGGCGAGGTCGGTCCTCCAGCCCGGCGAGACGTCGGGTGTCCAGCCGCGTTCTCGGTGAGCACGTGGGGGGGTCGGCAGACGCGTCACTTCCGCGGTCCGCGCGCCGCATGCCCGGATCGCATCCTCGTAGGTCGTTGAGCGAATGTCGATCGATTGAGTTTCGGATGAGTCCTCGCC
>JALYZL010000511.1 GCA_030948875.1 Actinomycetota bacterium | reverse complement strand
GGTCAAGGATCTCGCGCCGGCCTTCGCAGCCGGTCCGGCGGGGGGCCTCATCCCCGTTTCGAGGGGGATTGTGAACGCGTATGAGCAGACGGGCGGCAAGCCGGCCGCGGCCGCACGGGACGAAGCCGCGCGCCTTCGCGAGCTGGCCTGGTCGCTGTCGGCGTGAGTGGCCAGCGGGCGCGCGCACCCGCCGGACCGCACGCTTCGGATCCAACCTCGGGCCTGGGTATGATCGCTGGGCGATGGCAGGTCGGAGCTTTCAGACCGCGCAGCGTGGCGGAATGGGCAGTGAAGCTCCGTAGGCGTCCCATCGCCCCGGACCAGAGCGCGCGCAGCCTCGCCATCCTCACGTGCCTGAGTGCCGTGCTTGTGCTCGCGCTGGCCGCCACTGCGCTCGCCTCGCCGTCCGCGAAGCGAGCTCCCGCCCGGTCGCCGACCTCGAACATCGCCTCACAGCGCGCGGTGGGCTCGCCTACAGCTCAGCCCGCTCTGAGCGCGCGTTCCGCCATCCTCGTCGAGGAGTCGACGGGCCAGATCCTCTACGCCTCGAACGCAAGCGCCGGGCTCGCCATCGCGAGCACGACGAAGCTCATGACCGCGCTGCTGACGCTCGAGCACGTACCCCACCTGAGCAAGGTGTTCACCGCCCCCAATTACTACGCGGCGCCGGGGGATTCGCAGATCGGGCTGGTGCCGGGGGAGCGCATGAGCGTCCACGATCTCCTGCTCGCGCTCCTGATCCCGAGCGCCGACGACGCCGCCGAAGATCTCGCTTACAACGTCGGCGGCCACTCGGTCGCGCGCTTCATCGGGATGATGAACGCACGAGCCCGGGAGCTCGGGCTCACGCACACCCGCTACTCGACGCCGAGTGGGCTCGACACCGCGGGCAACTACTCGACCGCGACGGACCTGGTCAAGCTCTCGATCTATCTGGTCGAGCACCACCCGTGGCTCCGGCACGCGGTCAGCCTCCCGCGCGCGACCCTGCTCACCGGGACCCGTCGCCGCTCCGTGGCCAGCACGAACCTCTTGCTCTCGCAGATCCCGTGGGTCAACGGGATCAAGACCGGCCACACCGGCGCCGCCGGCTACGTGCTCGTCGGCTCAGGGACGCGGGGCGGGGTCACGCTGGTCAGCGCGGTGCTGGGCACCGCCAGCATGGCGGCGCGGGACTCGAACACGCTGGCCCTGCTCGGCTATGGGTTCTCGAACTTCCGCCTCGAGCACCCCGTCGTGGCCGGCGCCGTGGTGGCCCGCCGCGCGGTTGCCAACAGCCCCGGGGTCCGCGTCAGCGTGCTGGCCACCGCCGGCGTCTCCGAGGTTGTGGCGCGAACCACGAGGCTGACGACGCGGGTCGACGTCCCCCGGCAGCTGGCGGGGCCGCTGCCCGAGCACGGGGTGATCGGCTCGGTAGTGGTGTCCGACGGCCGCCGCGTTCTCGCCCGCGTACCCGTGGAGCTGAGCCGGGCGCTGCCGGCGGTAAGCCAATTGACGATCATCGGCCGCTTCCTGTCGCGAACGACTACTCTTATCGTGCTCGTGTTGCTTATAGGGGGAGCCAGTTTGCTCGCACGCCGTCGCTGGGGCAGTCGGCGCGTCGCGGTCACTCACGAATCATACACCGCCGCGCCGGCGGCGGCCGTCGCACAGCGTGCTGCCGCGGCCAACGAGACGTCCGCACTCGAGCAGGCGGCCAGCGCCGAACGGGCCGCCGCCGCCGAGCGTGAGCTGCGGCGCGCCGAACGGGAGGCGAAGCGCCGAGCGGGCGGCGGCGATCCTGCCCCGACCTCGGCCCGAGACCGCGCATGATCATTACCGTCACCCTCAACGCCGCCCTGGACAAGACGCTCGAGGTGCCGAGCTTCACACTCGGCCGCCGTCACCGGACCGTCGACCAGACGACGATGCCCGGAGGTAAGGGCGTGAACATCGCGCGGGCGATCAAGCGCCTCGGGCAGCCCGTCATCGCCACCGGGCTTGCGGGCGGCGCCACCGGTACCCGCATCGTCGAGGCGCTGACCGAGGAATCGATCCTCAACGATTTTGTGCGCACCCGCGAGGAGTCGCGGACCAACACCGCGGTGCTCGATCCGACGACCGGCCAGCACACCGAGATCAACGAGCGCGGACCGGCGGTGTCCGCTCACGAGCTCGAGCAGTTCCGCGACAAGCTGCTCTATCTCGCCAAGGGAGCGACGATCTGCGTATTCGCGGGCAGCCTGCCGCGCGGAATCGAAGCCGAGATCTACGCACGCCTGATCCGCGAGGTGCGCAAGCTCGGCGTCGTCACCATGCTCGACACCGAAGGGGAGCCGCTGCGGCTCGCGATGAAGGCCGAGCCGGCGGTGGTATCGCCCAACGAGCTCGAGGCCGAGGAGCTCGCGGGGCACGAGTTCAACGGGAACGAGGATCGCGCGCACGCGGTCGTCGAGATGACCCGGATCGGCGCCCGGGAGGCGATCATGACCGTCTCGGACGGATGCTTCGCGCAGGTCATCGAGGACGGTGCGGGCGTGATGTACCGGGCACGCGTGGATGAGCAGGAGGCACGCTCGACGATCGGCTCGGGAGACGCGTTCCTGGCCGGCTTCGTGGCCGCGCGCTACAGCGGCAAGCCGTCTTCGGAGTGCCTGCGCTTCGCCGTCGCGTGCGGCGCCGAATCGACGCAGCATTTCGGCGCTGGCGTCGTCGATCCCGACAAGGTCGGCCGGCTCCTCTCCGAGGTCGAAGTCGAGCGCCTCGAGATCCCAGCTCAGATCTCCTAGCAGCTACCGGGTTCAGTCCCGTGCCCGCGCCGGGGGCCACTGAGGCGCTGCTAGGATCGAAAGCTCGATGGCCGCCGCCCCGTCGCCTACCACACAGCTCCCTCTGACGTCCGGGGCGCGTCCTACGCTTCCGCAATGGAAATAGAGATCGGACGCGGAAAGAAGGCGCGCCGAGCCTACGGGTTCGACGACATTGCCATTGTTCCTTCCCGGCGCACGCGGGATCCTGACGACGTCGACATCTCGTGGACGCTCGGGCCCTATCGCTTCGAGCTCCCGCTGCTCGCAGCCGCGCTCGACGGCGTCGTCTCGCCGGAGACCGCCGGCATCATCGGGAAGCTCGGTGGCCTTGCGGTGCTCAACCTCGAGGGCCTGTTCTGCCGCTACGAGGACGCCGACGCGCAGCTCGAGCGGATCTCGTCCTTCTCCCGCGACATCGCAACGCGGGAAATGCAGGACATCTACCGCGAGCCGGTCAAGCCCGAGTTCATCAGGCAGCGGATCCAGGAGATCAAGTCCCACGGCGTCGTGGCCGCCGCCTCCCTGACCCCGCAGAAGGTCAGAACCTACTACGAGGTGGCGCTCGACGCGGGGCTCGACATCCTCGTGATCCAGGGCACCGTCGTCTCGGCCGAGCACGTCTCGCTCGACGAGACCCGCCCGCCGCTCAACCTCAAGGAGTTCATCCGCGAGCTCGCGCCCACGCCGGTGATCGTCGGCGGATGCGCCTCCTACCACACGGGCCTGCACCTGATGCGCACGGGCGCGGCGGGCGTGCTCGTCGGCGTCGGCCCGGGCGCGATCTGCACCACCCGCGGGGTGCTGGGCATCGGCGTTCCCCAGGCGACGGCGATCGCCGACGTCGCCGCCGCGCGCTCACAGCACATGCTCGAGACCGGCGACTACGTGAAGGTCATCGCCGACGGCGGGATGCGCAACGGCGGCGACATCGCGAAGGCGGTCGCTTGCGGCGCCGACGCGGTGATGCTCGGATCCACGCTCGCCCGCGCCTACGAGGCGCCGGGACGCGGCTACAACTGGGGGATGGCGACGTTCCACCCGACCCTCCCGCGCGGCACCCGCGTGGCGACGGCCCAGACCGGCTCGCTGCGCGACATCATCAGGGGCCCGGCGAGAGAGAACGACGGGACGGTCAACCTGATGGGTGCCCTGCGCACCTCGATGGCCACCACCGGCTACCGGGACATCGCCGAGTTCAACCGGGCCGAGCTGATAATCGCGCCGTCGCTGCAGACCGAGGGCAAGCACCTCCAGCGCGAGCAGGGCGTGGGGATGGGCGCGAGCGGCAAGGCCGCGACGGTCGGTGTCGCCGACTAGTGCCACGCCCGCTGGCGAGATCGAACGCCCGTTAGTACCTCGGGCGGCGACCGACCAGGTCGTCGTCCTCGACTACGGCGGCCAGTACTCGCAGCTCATCGCCCGTCGCGTGCGCGAATGCGGCGTGTTCTCGGAGCTGCTGCCCCACCACGTCGGGGCGGAGGAGGTCAAGGCGCGTGAGCCCAGGGGGGTGATCCTCTCGGGCGGTCCGGCCTCGGTCTATGCGCCGGGGGCACCCGAGCTCGAGCGCGCCCTGCTCGACCTGGGCGTTCCGGTGCTCGGGATCTGTTACGGGATGCAGCTGATCGCCCGGGAGCTCGGCGGGCAGGTCGAGGGGGCGGAGGTCGGCGAGTTCGGCCGCTCGCAGCTCACCGTCCACGACTCCGGGCGCCTGCTGGCTGGGACCCCACAGGAGCAGTCGTGCTGGATGTCGCACCGCGACACCGTGTTCGCCCCGCCGCCCGGGTTCACCGCGCTGGCCTCCTCGACTGCCTCGCCCGTGGCCGCCTTCGAGTCGGTGGAGCGCGGCGTGTACGGGATCCAGTTTCACCCCGAGGTGGTCCACACGCCCTACGGTCAGCAGGTGCTCACCACCTTCCTGCAAGCCATCTGCGGGTGCGAAGGCTCGTGGAGCCCGCGGTCGGTGATCGAGGAGCAGATCGAGCGCATCCGCGCCCAGGTCGGCGACGGACGGGCGATCTGCGGGCTCTCCGGCGGCGTCGATTCGAGCGTCGCCGCCCTGCTCGTGCACCGCGCGATCGGCGACCGCCTGACGTGCGTGTTCGTCGACCACGGCCTGATGCGCAAGAACGAGGGCGAGCAGGTCATCGCCGCCTTCCGCGACCATTTCCGCGTACCCCTAGTCGCCGTCGACGCCGCCGATCGCTTCCTCGCCCGCCTGAAGGGCGTCTCCGACCCCGAGGAGAAGCGCAAGCGAATCGGCGCTGAGTTCATCCGCGTGTTCGAAGAGGAGGCGCTCGTGCTGCCCGACGTCCGCTTCCTGGTGCAGGGGACGCTCTATTCCGACGTGATCGAGTCAGGAGGCGGCACCGGCGCGGCGACGATCAAGTCACACCACAACGTCGGCGGGCTTCCCGACGACCTCGAGTTCGATCTCGTCGAACCGCTGCGGTCGTTGTTCAAGGACGAGGTCAGGGCCGTCGGCGTCGAGCTCGGGCTCCCGGAGCGGCTGGTGTGGCGCCAGCCCTTCCCGGGGCCCGGCCTGGCGATCCGGATCGTCGGCGGCGAAGCGACCGCGGAGCGCCTGGAGACCCTGCGCGAGGCCGACGCGATCCTCCAGGACGAGATCCGCAGGGCGGGCCTGTATCGCGAGCTCTGGCAGTCATTCTGTGTCCTACCCGACATCCGCACCGTGGGCGTGCAAGGGGACTCTCGCACCTACGGGAACGTCGTGGTGATCCGCGCGGTGACGAGCGACGATGCGATGACCGCGGACTGGGCGCGCCTGCCCTACGACCTGCTCGAGCAGATCGCCTCGCGCATGATCAACGAGATCCGCGAGGTCAACCGGGTGGTGCTCGACATCACGAGCAAGCCGCCCGGGACGATCGAATGGGAGTAGTGGAATTTGGCAGAGCCAAATTCCATTGACGCATTTCCCAGAGGGAAATG
>JALYZL010000495.1 GCA_030948875.1 Actinomycetota bacterium | reverse complement strand
GCCGAGCACGACCGTTCCCCGGAGGCCCCCGCGGGCCTCGTCTACGGCGTCTCGTGCCGCCCCCGCGGCGGCGAGCGTCGCGCGATTCCGGTAGCAGTGCGCGTCCGGCGTCGGTCAGCTTGACGCTGTGCGTGGAGCGGTCGAACAGCATCGCGCCGAGTTCCTTCTCGAGGTTGCGCACTCCGGCCGAGACAGCTGATTGGACGACGTGCAGCCGGTGAGCGGCGCGAGTGAAGCTGCTCTCCTCGGCGACCGCGACGAAGGTGGCGAGCTGCCGTAGCTCCACGCCGAGACTCTATCGCCAAGGGCGATAACCGTAAGCATCGTTTTGCGTTGATCGCGATCGGGTGATGGCCGATTCTCTTTGTCGTGGCCCAAACCGATCTCGCATCTGTCGCTCGAGCGCGGCGCAGCCGCTTCGGATTCTGGGCGGTGGCTCTCGCGTTCACGACCGCCATGGCCTTCACGACCGTGCCCACCCCGCTGTGGTCGCTGTACGCGCAGCGCGATCGCTTCTCGTCGCTGACCATCACGCTCGTCTTCGCCGTCTACGCGATGGCCGTCGCCCTCAGCCTGTTCCTCGTGGGCCACCTCTCGGACTCGCACGGTCGACGGCGCGTGCTCATGCCGGCGCTCGCGCTCGAGATCCTCGCCGCTGTCGTCTTCATCACCTGGTCCTCGCTGCCGGGCCTGATGCTCGCGCGGGTGCTGAGCGGCCTGGGCGTGGGAGCGGTGACGGCGACAGCAACGGCCTGGCTGCCCGAGCTTCGCGAGGTCGGGAGCCGGCGCGCCCAGATCGTCGCCACCAGCGCCAACCTGGGCGGGCTCGGCCTCGGCGGGCTGATCTCGGGCGCGCTGGCGCAGTGGGCAGGACACGCGCTCCTGGTGCCCTTCGTCGTGTTCGTGGTGGCCCTGCTCGTGGCATGGGTGGCGCTCTGGGGCGCGCCGGAGACGCGTCGTCGCCAGTCGCCACTGCCGCGCTACCGGCCCCAGCGCGTCTCGGTGCCGGCCGCGTCGCGCGCCCGCTTCTTCGCCGCCGCGCTCGGCGCCGCGATCACCTTCGCGATCTTCGGGCTGTTGACATCGCTGGCGCCGAGCTTCCTGGCCGGGACGCTCCATCAGCCCTCGCACCTGCTGGCCGGGGCTGTTTCCTTTGCCGTGTTCGCTACGGCGGCGCTCGCGCAGACGCTGACCGCCTCCCGCACCGCCCGGCAGCTGCTGGCCGCGGCGATTCCGGCGCTCCTGGCTGGGCTCGGCCTGCTCACGCTCGCGGTATGGCTGCCCTCGCCACGCTTTGCCGTCTTCCTGGCCGGCGACGTTGTCGTCGGAGCTGGCTCAGGCCTGATGTTCAAGGGCGCGATCGCCACAGCTTCGGAGATCTCTGCCCCGGAGCACCGCGCCGAGGCGCTCGCCGGCGTGTTTCTCGCCGCTTACCTCGGCCTCTCCGGACCGGTCATCGGCCTCGGCGCCCTCACCCAGGTGACCTCCACGCGCGTAAGCCTGCTCGTCTTCGCGGGGCTCCTCGCCCTCGCGATCCTCGCCGCCGCGCCGGTCCTGCTCGGCCGCGGCGACACCTCCCCATCATCACCACCACCCGATAGGAGCAACCATGTACCAGACACAACTCAAGACGAGACCGCTCGGTCACACGGGCCTCGAGATCACCCGCGTCGGGTTCGGCGCGTGGGCGATCGGCGGTGGGGACTGGGAGTTCGGCTGGGGTCCTCAAGACGATGAGGAGTCGATTGCCGCGATCCACCGCGCGCTCGAGCAGGGAGTCAACTGGATCGACACCGCCGCCGCGTACGGATTCGGCCGCTCGGAGCAGATCGTCGGTCGTGCCCTGGAAGGCGTTGCCGCGCGACCGTACGTGTTCACCAAGTGCTCGCTCCTCGAGGGCCCCGAGCGCACGGTCGTGCACACCCTGAAGCGGGACTCGATCCTGCGTGAGGCCGACGCCAGCCTGCGGCGGCTCGGCGTCGACGCGATCGACCTCTATCAGATCCACTGGCCGAACCCGGCGGCCGACATCGAGGAGGGATGGTCGGCGCTCGCCGAGCTCAAGGAGCACGGCCTCGTGCGCCACATCGGCGTCTCGAACTTCGACGTCGACCAGCTCCGGACGATCCAGCAGATCGCCCCGGTGGAGACGCTCCAGCCCCAGTACTCGCTGATCGAGCGCGACGTCGAGCGGGAGATCCTGCCCTTCGCCGAGCGGGAAGGGATCGGAGTGATCGTCTACTCGCCGATGGGCTCGGGGATGCTCACGGGTGGCATGACGCGCGAGCGGATCGCGAGCCTGAGTGACGACGACTGGCGGGGGCGCGACGAACGCTTCAACGAGCCGCAGCTGTCGCGCAACCTCGACCTCGTCGAGCGCCTGAAGGCGGTTGCGGAGCGCTACGACACGACACCGGGCGCCGTCGCCGTCGCCTGGACGCTGCGCAACGAGGCCGTCGACGGCGCCATCTCCGGCTTCCGCCGCCCCGATCAGGTCAACCCGATCCTTCCCGCCGCGAACCTCGAGCTCACCTCCGAGGACATCGCCGAGATCGAAGGGAGCGCACGATGACCGCGATCGGATTCGTCGGACTGGGAGCGATGGGCAGCCGGACCGCCGGCCGTCTGCTCGACGCGGGCCATCGGGTCTATGGCACCAACCGTACAGCGGCCAGGGCCCAGCCGCTCCTCGAGCGCGGCCTCATCTGGCTGGCCACCCCGCGCGAGGTGGCCGCCTCGGCCGGCGTCGTGTTCAGCATGGTCACCGACGATGACGCGCTCAAGGCGATCGCCTGCGGGCCCGACGGGATCCTCGCCGGTCTCGAGCCGGGAACGGTGTACGTGGACATGAGCACGGTCAGTCCGCGGGCCAGCCGGCAGCTCGCCGAGCGAGTCCGCGCGCACGGGGCGCACATGCTCGACGCGCCCGTCTCCGGCAGCATCCCCCAGGCCGAGAGCGGCACCCTCGCGATCATGGTCGGCGGCGATGAGCGGGCATTCGCGGCGGTCGAGCCGCTGCTCCGCGAGCTCGGTCAGACGGTTACCCACATCGGTGAGAACGGCCAAGGGCTGGTGCTCAAGCTCGCGATCAACATCAGCCTCGCCGTACAGACGCTCGCGTTCAGCGAAGGCCTGGTGCTCGCCGAAGGCGCCGGCGTCGATCCCGAGATCGCGGCTCAGGTCATGAGCACGAGCTCGATCGGCTCGCCGATGCTCAGAGCGCGGGTGCCCCTGCTCCTGCACCTGCCCGAGCACGCGTGGTTCGACGTCGATCTCATGCACAAGGACATCCGGCTTGCACGCCAGACCGCGGATGGGCTCCAGGTTCCCCTGCCGTCAGCCGCGGTCGCCGACGAGATCCTGACCGAGGCAAGCGACATGGGCTACGGGCACCGCGACCTGGCCTCGCTGCACCAGGTGCTGGCGAACCGGGCCGGGCTTGCGGCGACCGGTTAGAGCCATTCGGTTTCGAGCCTTGGGTGCCCGTGAACGTATCGCGATCTCACCGGCGTGTACGACGCGCCGCTGGCCTCCGGAGAGATCGAAGCTGGAGCAGAAGCGGACTCGGCGCTCGTCCGGGGATCCGGCCACCGATATCCGCCGCGGCTGGGACGCCCAGGTGGCGTTCGCGCGGGAGACCCCAGCCGTCTATCAGCTGACGAGCACGCCACCCGCACGCTGTCGGCAGCGCTGCACGGCGTGACTGCCGCCATCTGCGCCGAACCCTGTATGAGGCAGATCTGGGGTCCCCTCTCGATCTGCTGGTACTACGGAACGACTCAGCCTTTTCGTCGTCCTAGGCCGGGGAGCCAGGGAGGATCTTCGACGGCGGCCAGCAGGCCTGCCAGATCCTCGGCGCAAGGTCCGCAGGCGCGTAGATGGGCTGCAACGCCTGGATACCGCCGCCAGGCAGCCTCCGGATCTACGGAGACCAGCTCGGCATAGACGTCCAGGACCTCCATCGCCTTCGAACAACCGACGTCACGGGGATCGGTACGCAGAAACTCGTCCAGGGTCCAGTTGTTCATTCTCGTCTTCAACTCTCGGCGTCCAGATGACCGATTGCGACGAGCGCGGCGCGTAACTTACGTCGGGCGTCGAACATCGTCTTGTAAATGGCGTTGCGGTTGGTGTCCAGCTCGGCGACGAGGACGTCGAGCGGGATGCCCTTGAGCACGATGGCGACGAACACGCGGCGCTGGCGATCGCTGAGGTTCTCGTCCACAGCTTGGCGGAGCGCGCTGAGCATGTCTCCCCACTCCGCTCGGTCGGCCGGGTCCAGGCCGAAGCGGTCGGGCAGCCGCTCCCAGTCCTCGCTGTCGAGGGTTGCCGTTGGGTGGCGCCAAAAGTGGCGGCCGACCTTGTTGGACACCTCGAAGACGACGAACCTGTAGGCCCAGGTGGTGAACCGGCTCTCGCCCCGGAATCCGTCGAGCTTGGCGTCGATGGCCAGCAGCGCGTCCGAGGCCGCCTGGTGGGCGAGATCGTCGAGCTCTGCGCCAGCGATGCGGGAGGA
>JALYZL010000491.1 GCA_030948875.1 Actinomycetota bacterium | reverse complement strand
GCCCGGTACGGGCTGAGCGCGAAGGCGCCGGCGTTGCGGGAGCTGAGCTCGACGAGGCGCGCGGCGACGCTGCTCGCGACGGTCCGCCAGCTCGAGGTCGACGCGGTCGATGACGCGCTTGACCTGTTCGATCTGTTGATGGCGACCAAGCTGTTGGCGAAGGCCGAGCGGGCGAGTAACAAGGCGAAGTTGAAATCGCTGCCGGCGTTGCGCCGCGCGGCGGGGAAGATCGCCCAAGCGCTCGCCGTGCTCCTTGGCATCCCCGAGGACGGCGGCGGTGAGGAGATCTCGTTGTCGCAGGCGTGGGATCAGATCGAGCGGGTGATCCTGCGCTCAGAGCTCACGGTCGCGCTCGAGCAGCTCGACAAGCTGCTGCCAGATCAAGACGATGGCGATGACGACGTCGAGTGGAGGGCCGAGCTGGTCAAGCGCTACGGCTCAGTGACCGGGTTCCTCGGCCTGTTGGCGCGGGTCGAGTTCGGCGCGGTCGACGCCCGCGCAACGGTGGTGGACGCGGTGCGCTGTCTGCCAGAGCTGGTCGGGCGCCGGCGGGTGCTGGCCGGGGAGCTCGACGGGACGCTGGTTGCGGGGTCGTGGCGGCGGCTGGTGTTCTCAAACCCAGAGCTGTCAGCAGGCGTAGCCGATCATCGCGCGTACATCTTCTGTGTCCTCGAGCAGCTTCACCGCGGCCTGCGGCGCCGTGAGATCTATGCTGAGGGCGCGGACCGTTGGGGTGACCCGCGTGCGAGGCTGTTGCACGGGGAGCGATGGGAGAGCGCCCGGCCAAGGGTGCTCAAGGCGCTGGACCTGCCCGCCGAGCCAGACCCACATCTTGACGCGCTGTCGATCACGCTCGACGATGCCTACCGGCAGGTCGCCGAGGAGCTCGCCCATGCCAACGGCCAGGCTGTGATCGAGAACGGCCGCATCCGTCTCGAGCGTCTCGGGCCGGCGCCCGAGACGCCCGGGCTCGCAGCCGAGCGAGGCGAGATGGCGCGGATGATGCCCCGAGTCGATCTTCCCGAGGTGCTGCTTGAGATCTTCGCTCGCACCGGCGTGGTCGACTGTTTCACGCACATCTCCGGCGCGAGCACTCGCATGGACGAGCTCGAGGTCTCACTGTGCGCGGTGCTGCTTTCTAAGGCGTGCAACATCGGGCTTCGCCCGGTCATCAACCCGGGCGACAGGGCGCTCACCCGGGGGCGGCTTCGCCACGTCGACGCCGCCTACAAGCGTCCTGAGACGATGAGCGCCGCCAACGCCCGGTTCATCGCCTGTCAGGCGGAGATCCCGATCGTGGAGCATTGGGGCGGCGGGATGGTCGTCTCGGTCGATGGGCTGCGGTTCGTAGTCCCGGTCAAGTCGCTGTGGGCGGGGCCGAACCCGCGCTACTTCGGGCTTCGCCACCGCGGCGCCACCTGGCTGAACGTCGTCAATGATCAGGTGATGGGAATCGGCGGTCTCGTCGTCCCCGGAACGCTGCGCGACTCGTTGTTCATCCTCGACGCGATCCTCAACCGCGACGGCGGCCCCAGGCCGGAGGTCGTGATCACCGACACCGCGTCCTACTCGGACATCGTGTTCGGCCTGTTCGCGATCTGCGGGTTTCAGTTCTCCCCGCGCCTGGCGGATATAGCTGACAGCCGTACTTGGCGGATCGATGCCGCCGCCAGCTACGGGCTGTTGGATCAGCTTGGCCGGCACCTGATCCGCCTCGAGCGGATCCGCCCGCACTGGCCGGACATGCTCAGGGTCGCCGGGTCGCTCACCACCGGTCAGGTCCGCGCGTACGACCTGATCCGGATGATCTCCCGCGACGGGCGGCCTACCGGGCTCGGCGAGGCGTTCGCGCACTACGGACGGATCTTCAAGACACTCCACATCCTGCAAGTGCTTCACGACGAGAGCTACCGCCGGATGATCGGCTCCCAGCTCAACCTCCACGAGTCCCGCCACAACCTCGCCCGCCGGATCCGCCACGGCCAGCACGGCCAGCTGCGCGAGCGCTACCACCAAGGGATGGAGGACCAGCTCGGCGCGCTCGGCCTCGTGCTCAACGCCACCGCGCTCTGGAACACCATCTACATGGACAAAGGCCGCATGCAACGCGAAGCGGCCGGCCGGCCGCTCCCTGACCAGATCCTCGCAGGGTTCAGCCCGCTGATCTTCGAGCACATCAACTTCAGCGGCCGCTACCCATTCAACAGGCCCGTCCTCAACCGGCCACTACGCGACCCCGACGCACACGAAGACGAAGATATCTAACCCCCCCGGGCTGGGGAGGGCTAACGGCGGGCGCGCCGTAGAACCCGCCCGCCCGCGGGTGATCTGCCTCTAACGACGGTTACGGGGCGCCGCCGCGTGCGTGTCCCCGGGAGCGTTCGCTTACAGCACAGGACCAGATCGTGTATAAGTGCGTGACCTGTTCCGCAGGAAATGGGGAAAGGTCACCGGAGGCGGGCTGGTCGGTTTTTACGTTGATGACGGAGCGGGGCGCTCGCCGGAGTGGAGCCGACGCCAGTTCCTTGTGCGCTCGGGCGTCGCTGTGGGCTCCTTGAGTGTGCTGCGGTTGACAAGCGCGCCGGGGGCGCTTGCGGACGTCTCGACTGGGACGCTCGATCCGGTCGAGCTGGCGACGTTTGCAGCGCTTGTCGATGCTGTCGAGAGCTCGATCGAGCTCGATTACGTCTCTTCGGTAGCCGCGGCGGCGACCACGCGGTTCGCGACGTTCTACGCGAACTCGACCTTGGACGCGCAGGCGATTACCGATTCGACGCTCGCCGCACTGGAGTCCGCGTCGGGCGGCGGAGGGTTCTCGGCGCTTGACCGGGCAGCTCGCCAGCAGTTCTTGCAGCAGGCGCTGGCGAGTCCCGTGCCGACACCGCCGACGCCACCGCCTGTGCCGCCCGCGGGTGGCGGGTCGCTGGCGTCGCTGCTCGCCGAGGTGCTCGAGCTGCTGCAGTCGCTGTTGGGTCAGCATCCCGCTGGTGGCGGCGGGACGACCCCGCCGGTTCCCGGTGGTGGCGGTGGCTTGGCCATGCCGATCGTGCTGTCCGATGCCCAGCTCGCGCTGCGGCAGATCGTCGGGGCCGCGCTGGCGCTCGAGTCGGTGCCGTTCACGGTCGACCCTTACGTCGAGGCGCTGCTGGTCGCTGCGGCGGACGGGATCGAGTTGGATCCCGCGGACACGGCTCCGCCCGATGGGTCGACCGGGCCGCTTGACCCGGGCGCAGCATTGCCGGTCACGACAGGTGCGACCGTGACGTCCGGAACCGACTGAGAGGGCTGAGCGATGTCATTCCCAAAGTGTGTCTCGATGGCACCGCCGCTCACCGGGTTCGCCGGTTTGGGTGGCGACCCGGCGGACCCGTCGGGCGATTACCGCCGCAAGGACGTGCAGGCTTTCTTCAGGGGCAGCCCAGCACGCCAGCCGCGGAGCACGACTCCATGGATCCGCACGCGGGCGGACTGGTCCGTCATCGAGCAGACGCAGCCTGGTGCTGTCTTGACGCAGTACTTGTACGAGCTCGATGAGAACATCCAGGATGCGAAGCAGAACGGCCTCACCGTGCTTCTGAACACCTACCGCTGCCCCCTATGGGCGAATGGAACACAGCCCATCCTGGACGCTCAGCAGCTCCCGCCAGTTCAGCGTACGGCAGATCAGCAGGCGCTGCTCAAGGCGGCGAAGAATGACGGTCGCAGGCTCGTCCCGGACCATCTGGCCTTTCGGTATCCGGGCAGCGCGGCGCTTCCGAGGTCCGGGACCGTGATCACCCCTAACAACGTGAAGTACAGCGACCATTACGACGTCGCGTATCCCGGCCAGACCGTGCCTGGCGGTCTGGCGTCCGATCAGCACTACTGGTACTGGTGGATCAAGTTTCTGCTGGCGCGCTACAACAGCAACCGGGCGCTGCTGACGCAGCCCGTGTTGCCGGCGCCGCCCCAGTATCCGACGCTGACTGCCGCTGATCTGGCGGCGTATGCGCTGTACGACATGCAGCTCACCCAGTTTTTGGAGACATTCGGTCGCTTCGGGCTTCTGCTGGTCACCCCGATCATCGACCCAGTGCTGTCGTGCTCGGCCGGTTCCCTGACGGCGGTCATGCCGGGCGGTAGCGCCGGGACGGTAAGCCCGGCGACGGACAGCAACCTGGACGGGTTCGTGTGCACCACAACGAGCTCGCTCGGGGTCGTGACGGGAGACGGAGATGACGGCGCTAGCTACAACGGCGGTGCGCTGCCCGCCGGCTTCACGTTGAGGCGCGTCGTGCCGGGCACCGCGGGTGATGGTGACATGGATGGTGTGATCGCGGTGGGGCCGCAGCCGTACATCAGTCAGCCGGCGGGCACCGTGGCGGTGATCGACTTCCTCGAGTTCACGAACGAGCCGAACCTGCAGATCTGGCCGCAGCGGTCGATCGGAGGAGGGCCGGACGGGCAGTTCGAGCCGACTAACCTGATCATCGACCAGGTGGTCGCGGGAATGTTCGTGACCGTCGACAAGGCCAATGGCGACCTGCAGGCGATCCCCGCCCAGCTCGCAGCACAGAACGGTCAAGGAAGCGCCACCAAGTTGGCGGGCCCCGCGTCCCAGGACTTTCTCGGGCCTCGAGCGAAGGTGGGAAAGAACGGCAAGCGGCCCTCGTCCTACGGCATGTCCACGAGAACGAACACGTCCGTGGACTTCTTCACAAAGAAGCTCCTGGACGCGCTCCCCGCGAGCATCAAATCGAGCCCGGGTTTCACGTGGACCCATCACAACTACAACGACATGACCCACCAGCGGTTCACGCCGCCTGGTCCGGGAGGAACGAGCGTCGGCCCGGACACCAACATCGCCCAGCTCGTCCGCGCGCGCATGAAGGCCGGCGGCTGGTCGGGCATGCGGGTGGCGGGCGTTAGCACTCCAGCGCTGATGCTGACCGAGGGTGGTGTCAGCCGCAATAACCTTCCGGTGCCAAAGAACCTGCGTGGTGCCAAGCACGCCAAGCAGCGCACCACCTACGTGGAAGACCTGCAAGCCGCCCGCCTGACAGCAGCAGGAAAGGAGCTGCGGCGAGCGCCGATCGGCACCGGGATCACGCTGCTGACCAACTTCGAATTCTACCAAGACAAGAGTCCCAAGAACAGCTCGAGCCTCTGCCGCACGATCGGGCTCTCGAAAACCACGATCCCGCCGCCGCCCCCGCTCAGCAACTACGAGCGGCCCGCCTACCACGCCTGGCAACAGATCTGACCCGTCGCTCGCGGCAGCATCCCGAATTCGCGCGCGGGGCGAGGACAGGTGCGAACATATTGTCCATGATCCGCCGATTCGCGCTGCTCGCCTCGATCGCCTCGATCGCCCTCGCTGCGACAGCAGCCGCGACAACAGCGCGAGAGCTCAGGCTGCACTTCCGTGCGATCGGCGCGAACCCCACCAACTACACCTATACCGTCTCCAAGCCGACCGGCCAGACCTACCAGGTGGGGCAGATCGTCAGTGACGGCACCCGCTGGATCGCGTTCACAAGCGGACAGGGCCAACTGCGAGTGTATGACAGCAAGACCGGCCGGCTGAGCCGGCCGATCGCCGTCGATCCCCGCTGCGGCCCAACCGCCCTCGGCTCCGGACTTGTCCTTATCGCGTGCATCGCTCGCGCGGAAGCTCAGCTAGCCGTCCCGGCCCCGCAGGTTCTCGATCTCGCCCACGACACGCTCAGAACAGTCCCCGGCGCGTTCGTCGGCTACGACCAGCCAGACGCAATCGGGCGCTACTGGATCGCCGAAGAGTTCTGCAGCCCTGTGGGCATGGCCGGTTGCTCCCCGTTCTACGTCAACTGGCGCACCGGGCGCACCATCGATGCCATCACCGACGAGATCGGCCCGCGCCCAAACCTCAGCAGCCGCACCCTCACGCCAATGCCCAAGCCGAGCGCGGTCGTCAAGCCTTGTCAGACTCGGACAATCCCCAGTCTCTGTCTCGCAGAAACGCCGCTATGGCTGAGCTTGCCCAAGAAGAGGCGGATCCTCCTCAGCCAATGCTCGGCGACCAACGCCTGCGGGGACGTAGAGCTCAACAATGGAAATGTCACCTGGGATGTGTACCCAAATGCGTACGCATACAGAATCGCCGATGGGGCGCGCGTGAAGATCACCCCTCTCCCCGCATGTCGCAAGTATGGAACCGAAGCTCTCGGCACGCACTACCAGCTCATCGAGGGCCAGTGCAACGGCCTGTACGAAGCCCGCTGGTAGCGAGTTCGTGGGCTCCAGACCAGAAGCTGCGTCTGCGTCTAAGACAGCTTAGACGCAGCTTCTGACCGCGATCGCTGCTACTAATCCGCTCATGGCGGGGTCACAACCTCCGAAATCGGCGTCCACTAACAAGCCCGACGGGCTCCGGCGGGATTCCGCGCAGGTCATCCGCATGCGCGCGGCGGCCCGCGCGCGGGAACACGACGTGCGTGCGACTGAGCCCTCGGAGGCGCCGGAAGGCGTCCACGACGACGCGGCCGAGGGTGGCGAGGACATCGACCGCGGCGGGGGCTCGTCAAGGGATGCGGCGACTCGCGCGGTCAGTGCGCTGCGCTCCGAGCTAGACGCGTCACTTCGCACGCACGGGCAGCCTGCCCGGGCGTCCGTCAGCGGGGCGGGAGAGATCGGGCTGGCATTCGATCGTTACGAGCGGGCGCTTGAGCGGGCGCCGCTGGCGGTGAGAACGCGGGACGCGTATCGCCGGCACGTCAGCGATTTCGCGGCGTGGCTTATCGCGCAGAAGGATGGTCCTCGCGCGTTGATTGATCCCCGAGCGCGCGACCTCGCCGCCCGCGAGTTCAAGCGCCATCTAAAGCTCGAACGGGGTTGGAAGCCGGCGTCGGTGAACCTGGCGCTGGCCGCTGTCGATCACTTCAACCGGTTCCTCGAGCTCGGCCCGGCGAACGTCAAGCGCGAGCCGCTCGTACAGGCGGCACCCAGAGCGCTCAGCGAGGATCAGCAGCGTGCACTCTTGTTAGCCGCCGAGGACGCCCGGCCGCGGGACCGGGCGATCGTGACGCTGCTGCTCTACGCCGCGCTCAGGCTCTCAGAGCTCGTCTCGCTCGACACCGGCGACGTCAGCCTCTCGGCGCGCAAAGGGCTCGTGATCGTACGCTCCGGGAAGGGTGATCGCTACCGGGAAGTGCCGCTGAACCGGCCCGCTCGCGAAGCGCTCGAAGTCTGGCTCACACACCGCAAGCGCACGGCCGCCACGGGCGAACGCGCGCTATTCGTCGCGCCGTCAGGTCACAGGCTCTCCAAGCGCGCAGTCGACCGCGTCGTGCGCGGCATCGGCGCCACAGCAGGCATCGAGCTCTCCGCGCACCTGCTCCGCCACACATGCGTCACCCGACTCGTTCGCTCAGGCAACGACCTCGTCCTCGTCGCCGAGCTCGCCGGACACCAGCGCCTGGAGACCACCCGCCGCTACAGCCTGCCCTCAGCAGCAGACCGGCAAGCGGCGATGGACGCACTCGAACTCGAGGAATAGGCGGGCATCGCGATGAACGGGCGAGACCCAAGGACGCCCATCACACTGCCGACGACCGCTTAGCGCCAAATTCTGTTCCGTTCCTCCCCAGACCCCAGTTTGGCCGATCCGCTATTGCGGCGCCGTCTGTTAGCGGAGCACAAACCAATAGCTGGCCGTGGGTCCATGAGCCGCGAGTCCACCGCCTATCGACTCGTACAGGCGCCGCGCCGGTACGTTGGCCTCTGCAGTGAACAGGAACATCTTCGTCGCGCCTGCGCTCTTGCCCGCAGTCACGAAGGCGCCGAGGAGGGCGCGGCCGTGGCCTTGTCGTCGGTGCTCCTCCGCGACCTCGAGTCCGTGGAGGTAGACCATCGATGAGGTGTCTGGGCGCATCAGGTGGTGGCCCCAGCACCAGCCGATTACCTGGTCGGCGTCTGTGACCGCCACGAAGGCGAGCGCGCCGGATGCCGCCGCGAAACCGTGCGCTTGGTCGGCATGGGCGAACCTCAGCGTTGCCCGGCGGAGCAGATCGACCTGTCCCGGCGACGACGCGTCGACGATCATGCGCAGATCCAATCACGAGCGGGGTGAC
>JALYZL010000490.1 GCA_030948875.1 Actinomycetota bacterium | reverse complement strand
GCGGTTACACCCTGTGACGAGGCTGAAGCGGGCGGCGGCCGTGACGCGTTCGTTGACCTTCCGTGGCTGCGACGCGCGTCGGTGCCGAGGCGCGGGACTCGGCAGCGGGACGTCCAGAGCTCGCGATGGTCGATCCGCTTCTGACCGCGATCTGCGGAGGTTGTTCCGGCGATTGGCCGTGCGGGGCAGCCGTCTTGTGTTGTCGGTCACGCGGTTGTCCGACACGTGACTATCGCGCTTGGAGGCGTCATGAACGCAGCCGTGACCAAGGAGAGCGAGAGGCCAGCGTCGATCGGCGGCGCCGTCAGGGGATCCCGCACGCTTGTACGGCTGCTCGGATGCCGTTTGGGGGATGAACCCATACGAGGGTCACGGTGCCGTGACGTTCGACGTGGCTGTGGATCCGGCGGGCGTTTGCCTTGAGGCCGGCTTGCAGGCGCTGAGCTCTGGCGGCACTTGTGTAATAAGCGATGAACAGCGAGTGCGCCGCGCTTTTCCCGAGGACGAGCTCACCGTCGGGTCTGCTCGAGCGGGCTGGGTTGGGCGGCAGCGCTGGCCCCCCGAGTGCTCGTACGCCCTTCGTGGTTAAGCACCTGCGCGTCTTGTCAAGAGCCGCGATCATCCTCCGAACGGCCGGTGAGAGCACCAACGAGGCCAGCCTGACGCACCCCTTCGTGCGCTCGAGCACACGCGCGGTCGGCGCCGAGCCCGCAAACGTCTTGTGGCAGTGGAACTGCTCGCCATCGCTGAGCACAAACGAGCAGGACTGCGAGGTCACATGCCCGCCGGACCCCGACGCTACGCAAGTACCGGATTCGACCCGGCCGCCAGCCGTGGCCGTGCGAGCGCCCCCGGAGCCGCAACCGCCAACCGTCGCGGCCGCCAGCCCGGCAACTAACACTGCGCGCAGGTAGCGCATCCCCTCATAACCGTCGATTCCGAATGCGCATCGCAATGGAGGTTCCCGAGTGACCATCTGCGGCGGGAGGCCGAACGCCGCGGGGGCGTCCAAAGTGTGCTCTGGTCGATCGGCTATCGAGATAATCGCGCCGCCGAAGATGGATGTCCAGCAGTGCTCCTTCAGGCCCGAAGCGGAAGCGATGGTTTGTCGCTATCGGCCATGCGGCGCTCGGCTGTCGGCCAGACCGTTGCCATTGCAGTAGCGGCTCCGTCAGCCACGCTGCTCCTTGCGCAGCACGACTAGGAATTCGCTTTCGCTGGCCTGGAGGAGTTCGAGCGAGAAGGGCAGCTCCAACGCGGACAAGAAGGCTACGAACGTGATCGGCTCCCAAACGTGGAAGTGAGGGCGGATGTCGTTCGTCTCCATTTCGCGTATTCGCTCCTCGACGGTCGCGTCGGTGTGTCCCTCAATCAGGCGTGCGCACTCCTCATAGTGCGCGCGGCGCGAGACGCGAGGGCCATCTCGATGATCGCGAAGGAGGTGCTCCAAGGAGGTTCGCGGCCGGCGGGAATCGAACGTGTGGCGGGCGTCTGGCAGCGTCATGAAGAGCACTCCGCCCGGGCGAAGCACCCGGAGGTGGTTCTCGAGGGCAGCAATCGGATCCTCGAAGTGTTCGAACACGTGGTTCGCGACGATGAAGTCAAGTGAGGCATCGGCAAACACCGACAGCGTGGCTCCATCGTCGACGATGTCTGGCACCACGAGAGGATTGCCCCTAGCCAGATTCTCGGCGTAGGCGGATCGGAGCCCGGCTTCGTCGAGGTGATCGACGTAGCGAACATGGGCACCTCGAGGCGTTCGTAACGGATAGTCCATCGCCCCGATCTCAATCCCCTCGCCGCGAAGGAAGCGCAGGGCGAGATCTTCTCTGAGCAGCTTGGCGTTACCCAGGCCTCGGTGCAGATACGCGTCACGCACGTCGCGCTTCGCGCGTCTCACTAAATGCCGCGCGGCCGGACCAGCTCTGCTCCGGTCACCGACGAGTTGACCCAGCCGGTCGAGCACCCATGCAATGCAACCACAACCGTGCGTACCGCGGTCGGCGACGTGGCGAGCGAAGGAGCAGCGGGCCTGAGTCCTGCCCGCGGCCCACGCCCGGCGGGTTGGTGATACGGAGCAAGGGACTTTGTCTCGGGCCATGCGTGGGGTTCGGCCGAATCCGGAGCTCACGTGACCAATGGTCTCCCCCGGCTGGAGGACACCTGAGCGCTGGGGTCGAAACCACCGGCGAGGAGGTTTCCCCAATGCCGAGAGCAAGACCGCCGTTCCCGCCTGCGTTAGGGTTTGCCTAGCAGCGGAGCAGAAGTGCCGGGTTTGGGTTAGTGGAAGTCCCGGACTCGCGTGGCTGATCAGCTTGCGCAGCCGCAGCTCGCTGGCGGACCCTCGGAAGAGCGGGTGCAGTAGCAGTCTTCCTTGTGGTCTGCCTCACTCACGCCCGCGTCGCTGCGCCTGCGTGATCACCGAGCTCGGAGTCGAACCGACGTGCGCGCTACGGGGTCTGAGCCGGTCGGCGGCGCCCGGATGTCCAGGTCGACCAAGCTCTCCGCCCACGATGATCACCACCACGTCGATCCCGTGCGAGGCCCTCAACGTCTCCCAACAGCCAGGTCGAGCACTGGCCGATCGCGGGCATGCCCTCGGATCTCGGATCGGGCGCAATCCAGTGAGCCCGCCCCTCCAGGGAGTACATGCGCAAGGCGTCTGTTGACAGAGCTGAAACGCCCGATACTCTCGGGTCCTCCGACGATGCGACTAGGTCCGGAGGACCGATGAGCGAGCTGGACCAAGGGGCCGGACCGGTCGGCGCGAACACGCTCCTTGCTCGCAAGGCTTTCGAGGCTCTCGATCAACAGGACGTTGGCGCGTTCGTGCGTCTTTGTGATGACGAGGTGGAGCTCTCTCGTTTCACCGCGCCCCCTGACGAGCAGGCGTCTCGGAGTCCAGAATACGCAATGGTGCCGATTCAGGGCAGACAGATGATCGCGACGTGGCTTCAGAAGATATTCGACGCTCACCCAGCAATGCGATTCGTGCTCGAGGCCGCTGATCCCGTAGGCGGTAGCGTCTTCTGCGACGCCAGGTTCTCGTTCGGCAAAGACCCTTCCGTGGCCATGGACCTTTGTCCTGACTATGCACAAGGGGCGGCTCGCTGGCTTTGAGGTCTTTCACCCAGCCACGGAGGGTGTCGAGCAACCGCCCGGTATTCGGTGGCGTGGGGCAAGTTTCAAGTACGAGGGAGAGCGGCCAAGATCACTCCCCCGCGGCCGTGCGCATGGGTCTTTCGCAAAGACGAGCAAGGCATGCCCACCTCAGTGCGCATCTATCCCACGAAGGCGCAGGCGCTCAAAACCATGCGTGAAGAGGAGGGTTGGGGTTCCGACCACAAGTCTGCGGAATCCAACGGAAATCATTAGTCCCCGCTCCGCACAGACGCCGTGCGCACGATTTGATGCCTTGGCGCGCTTCATCGCTATCGCGCGGAAAGGCCCGTGCTTGCCGGCATTTTCGCGCTCCTGAGAGGCCATCGTAGGGGGCGTCGCGGAACGCTACCCGGTAGTCGCCGTCTTGTTAGTCGTCGCGGATCTTGTGGGGTGACCTGCGGGGCGGGGAGTCGGAGGGGGTAGCGACGCTCGATCCCGCCGATCCGTGGTAGGTAGCCGCGGTTCTGGGCGGTTCGGGCGTGCGTACTGGCTTGTCCGGCTACGAGCCCCGCCCGGAAGGTTTCGCGCAAAGCGGGCGTCTTCCCGGAGAGACCGTTCAAGCCCGCAAGACCGGAAGAGGTCGCACGTCACCATGAAACAGTCCAGCCAGCCTCGCGCAGGCGTCCGTTCCCTCAGGCGTCGCCTGAATGGGCTCACCCTTGTCGCCGCGCTGGCGCTGGGCGTGCTCCCGGCCGGATGCGGCTCCTCTAAGC
>JALYZL010000474.1 GCA_030948875.1 Actinomycetota bacterium | reverse complement strand
GTGGTGGTGAATGATGCTGATGTGGCGAGTGCGTTGGCGGGGGGGGTGCTGGCGCGTGCTAATTGGGGTCCGTTGCTGCTCTCGCCTGCGGGTGGCTTGCCGGCGGTGGTTCAGGCGGATGCGGCTCGGATGGAGCCTCAGGGTGCGTATGTGATCGGGGATACTTCGACGTTGTCGCCGGCGGTGTCGAGCGGGTTGACGTCGGTCACGGCGAATGGGGAGGGTGTGGTGCGGATCGCGCCGGCGGGGAGTGTGGCGGTCGCTGATCGTCCTGCGGATATCGCTCGGCAGGTCGCGCAGCTGATGTTCCCGCTGCCGGGGGCGTCTCCGACGGCGGTGATCGTGAATCCGTCGACGCCTGAGGCGGCGGCGGGTGCGGCGTTGGCCGCGGCGTTGAAGTATCCGATCCTGTTCGTGGACACTCGCATGACGGTTCCGGGTCCGACTTCGGCGGCGCTGAGCGTTCTTGGGATCAAGAAGGCGCTGATTATCGGTGGGACGGGGGCGGTCAATTCTGGTGTGGAGACTGCTCTGGGCACGGCGCTGGGCGGCGCGGCGAACGTCACGCGTCTCGGTGGTGCTGATCAGTATGCGACCTCGGTGGCGGTGGTTCAGCAGGCCATCACGCTCGGGGTGCCGGACAACGTCGTGTATACGGCTGATGGTTCTCGGCCGATCGATGGCGCGGTGCTCGGTGCTGCCGTCGGCCGCCTGGGTGGGCTGATGCTGCTCACTCCGGGGGCGAGTACGAACGCGGCTGAGACGGCGCTGTCGACGGCGCCGTTGGCGCTCGATGCGAGCACCGATCGGATCGTCGGCGCGATCGGCACCGGTGGGACCGATCCGGTGCTGCCGCCACCGGTGCAGCACAGCGTGATCGTGTCGCTGGCGGGGACGGGCTCGGGGTCGGTCAGCGGCTCGGGCATCGCCTGCCCGGGGATCTGCACGCAGAGCTTCGCCTCGGGCGCGAGCGTGTCGTTGAGTGCCACGCCGGCCGCCGGTTCGACGTTTGGCGGTTGGTCGGGCGGGTGCGGAGGGACGGGGGCGTGCACGGTGACCCTGAACACGGATATGCCGGTCACCGCGACGTTCTTCCGTGCCCTTCCGGGGGCGCCGACGTGCACGCTGACGGTCAAGGGCAGCAAGGTGCCGCTCAAGAAGCACAAGCAGGGCTACGGGACGTTGACGGCTACGGCGCGCTGCGATCAGAGCGCCAATGTCATTCTCAACGGTCGCCTCAGCGAGAAGGTCGCCAAGAAGCGCACGACGACGTTCCAGCTGAGCACGGTGAACTCGTCGGTGAGCGCCAATGTCTCGAGGAGTCTCACCGTGAAGCTGCCCGCAGCGGCGGCGAAAGCTCTCAAGAAGAAGGCAAGCGAATCGCTGAAGCTCACCCTCACGGCAACCAACGCCACCAACGGGGCGAGCACCACCAACGCCACAGTCAGCCGCCTCAAAGGCGGCTGACCCCTGCCGAGCCGGATCTTATGCGGGCGCGAGCGTCGCGGGCGCCACGAGGTCTTGCCGGTAAATCTGCTCCGCCGGGAGGCTGGGCAGGCCATGCGTGGCGGCCGTGTAGTCGATCGTCCGCTGCCAGCGTTCGGCGTCCATGGCGAGTGGCTCGGCGCGCGCAAACGCGTACGGTTCGAAGACCGACCAAGCGGTTCTGAGGTGGTGCTCGGAGATCCCGGGGAAGCGGCTCCGCAGAGCGTCGATGCCGAGCTCCGGGTGCTTGCGCTGAAGCTGGTACCCGTCGGCCAGGGCATCGCGCATGCGCGAAACGAGCTCGAGCGCCAGTCGGTCGGCGGCGACGAGGCCCGTGGCGTACGCATCTCCTTCGAGCGGGATAGCGCGGATCTCGAGTCCTTCCCTGCTGTAGCTTGGCGACATGTCCACCCATCCGGGAATTAGATCGATCTCGCCGGCGCCAAGCGCGGCGCGCACATCGCTTGGCGCGTCCACGGCGGTGAGCGGCGGAAGGCCCAGTTGCGCGAGGGCGCCCTCGAGCTCCTCGACGTACCAGCTCCCCGTGGCGGCGATCCTCGTGCCCGCCAGATCGTCCTGCGAGCGCAACCTCGAATCGCTTGCGACGAGGGCGGCGATCGGGTTCCGCTGATGAAAGACCGCTGCGAACCGCGCCGCCAGACGTCCCTCAGCGGCGGACTGGCCCGCGAGCAGGTAGGCCACGGAGGTGAGGGCGAAGTCCGCCTCGCCGTCGGCTACGGCGCTGACCATGGCAGACCACGCTCCGAGGCTGCCCCCGGGGGTTTTCACGCAGTCGACGAATTCGACCTCGATCCCGTGGTCGGCGAACACGCCGTGGTCCGCTGCCGCATAAGCGGGCAGGTGCAGGCCACTGACACAGCTGCGGCACCAGCACATCAAACGCAAACGGTCCATGTACGACCTCCTCGCGGTCGGAGTCTACTCGCGCTCGTCGTCCTCGTGCTGACGAGCGCGATCACGACGGCCTGGCCCGCCGCTTCGGGAGCGGAGCAGGGCTCGCAACCGTCCTCCCCGACGGCGGGACAGCTCGACGCCGGGGGCAACCACACGTGCGCGGTGCTCTCCGACGGCAGCCTGCGCTGCTGGGGGTACAACGGCGACGGGCAGCTCGGCTACGGCAACATGGACGATGTCGGCCTCGCCGAGACCCCCGCCTCGGTGGGGCCACTCGACTTCGGTGGGCATACCGTCAAGGCGGTCAGCGCCACGAATTATCACACTTGTGCGCTACTCGACGACGGCAGCGTGCGCTGCTGGGGCTACGGGGCGAACGGCGAGCTCGGCTACGGCAATTCGAGCAGCGTCGACTCGGCGGCGTCGGCGGGCCCGGTGGACCTCGGTCCTGGGCATACCGCTCTGGCCATCAGCGCGGGCGGCGGCCACACCTGCGCGATTCGCGACGACCACAGCGTGCTTTGCTGGGGCTCCGGCGCCTACGGCGAGCTCGGCTACGGGAGCTTGCAGAACCTTGGCGATAAGTCGCCCCCTGGCTCCCACGCGCCGGTCGACCTCGGTGCCGGCCACACCGCCACGGCAATCAGCGCGGGCGACACCAACACCTGCGCGATCCTCGAGGATGGGAGCGTGCGCTGCTGGGGCTACGGCATCTACGGTCAACTCGGCTACGGCGACCTCAACAACATCGGTGACGGCCCCCCCGACGCGAGCGTGGCGTCGTCCCCGCGGGTCAACCTAGGCCCTGGGCGCACCGCCTTGGCGATCAGCGCGGGCGGCGGCTACACGTGCGCGATCCTCGACAACGGGAGCGTGCTCTGCTGGGGCTTCGGCGGCCGGGGTCAACTGGGCTACGGCAGCACAAAGAACGTTGGCGACACGGGCCAGCCGTATGTGGGGGGTCCCGTGGACTTGGGCCCAGGGCGCACGGCCAAGGCGATCAGCGCCGGAAGCGACCACACGTGCGCGATCCTCGATAACGGCAGCGTGCTGTGCTGGGGGGACGGCGGCGACGGCCGGCTCGGCTACGGGAGCGCCAGCAACGTCGGCGACACGCAAACGCCAGGGTCGGTCGGACCGGTCAATCTCGGTCCCGGGCGTACCGCAGTGGCGATCAGCGCCGGTGGATCCCATACCTGCGCAATCCTCGATAACAGCGGCGTGCGCTGCTGGGGCTCCGGCGCCTACGGTCAGCTCGGGTACTGCAGCGCGACCAATGTCGGGGACACCTCGTCGAGCACCCCGGACACCGCCGGGCCGGTCAACCTGGTGGCGGGAGACGG
>JALYZL010000471.1 GCA_030948875.1 Actinomycetota bacterium | reverse complement strand
TCGTCTCCCTCTTGGGCGATCAACTATCCAAAGGTTAATTGGGCGGCAAGCCTGGCGAATATCGCGCCGTCAGTCGCTCCCGCTCTGATCGATCTGTAGCAGTCAGTCGCCTTGCGAGGCTGCCGCTTCGTCGCCGATGGAGGTCTCTGAATCGCGCTTCCGCTTCGGCCGGCGTCGGATCCGAAGGAGAAGGGCAGGCGCGCCCGGGATCCGTCAAGCGTCGCGTGATCCTGACCGAGCACAGCGAGGTCGACAGCGAGAGCCGGCGCAAGCCGGCGGTCTCGATCGCGCGCCCGTTGCCGACGCCGCACACCCGTCCTCCCTTCGTCGCCGCCGTTAGCCCGTGCACCTCAAGCCGCCAGGTCGGAGGTCACGACCGAGCGATTTCTGCAGGCCGGCAGATAGCCGACCAACACGACGGGTTCGTGCGCGCACCCCGGGAAGAACGGCCGGCGCTCGCCGGAATAGGTGGCTCTCCGACGCGCTTGTGGCCAGAGTTAGATGCCCCTTTGATGCCCTCTCGGCCTTTGGGCGGCATTCGCGCCCGGAGCCAACCATCGCTTTTGCAGGACTTTCGTGTATCGGGGAGACAGGATTTGAACCTGCGACCGCCCGGCCCCCAGCCGGAATCAGCTAGTCTGGCCGGGGTGCACATCGCCCGATTTACTGGGCCTTTCTGTCCGTTCGATCAGGTACGATTCGGTCAGAATGGTACATGAAACAGTACACAGGCCCGACCGCCCGGCCCCTCGACGGCGCTCCGATCCGCTGTGTACCAATCATGTACCAGTCGGAGACGGCGTCGAGCTGCGGCGATGACGGCCACGAATGGCAAACCGGGCCGCCGGGCCTACGGAACGGGCACGTTGCGGGTGGTCGGACGTTCGTGGATCGCATCCTGGTACGCGCCGGATGGTCGGCGCATTCAGCGCAAGGTCGGGCCTGCCCGCAGCGAGGCGCGCGCGGACGGGCTCACGAAGGCGCAGGCGGAGCGTGTGCTGCGCCGGATGCGTGAGATCGACGCGCCGCGGCCGGCGCCCGATGGCCGGCGAGTGACAATGGAGGAGGCGAGTCGCGAGTTCTGCCATCGCCTCGAGCTGAAGGGCCGGCGCAAGTCGCATCGCCTGACCGTCGCCACCGATCTGCGCAACCACATCGCGCCGTTCTTCGCCACCAAGACGCTCGACCGAATCCGTCCGGAGGACATCGAGCGCTACGTCGCGGCGAAGCGCAAGACGCTCGCGATCAAGACGATCCGCAACCACGTCAACACGATGCACTCGATCTTCGACCTGGGCCTCCGGAAGGGCTGGTGCCAGGCGAACCCGGTCAAGCTCGCGGACCGGCCGACACTCAAGAAGACCGAGACGCGGATCCAGTTCCTCGACCAGCCGGAGCTCGAGCAGCTGCTGGCCGCGCCTTACCCGGATGATGCGTTCGGGCAGATCGAGCCGACGCTGTATCTGACGGCGGCGATGACTGGTCTGCGCCAAGGCGAGTTGCTGGGGCTGCGTTGGCGCGACGTCGACCTCGATGCGCGGAAGATCCGCGTGGTCTCCCCGTTTGTCCGTGGCGAGTTCGGCGACCCAAAGTCGGTCGGATCCGGCCGGTCGGTCCCGATGGCCGACCGCGTGGCGGTCGCGCTCGCCGAGCTGCGCGAGCGTTCGCACTACCCGCATGAGCGCGATCTCGTCTTCTGCCACCCGGAGACCGGCAAGCCGCTCGACCGCTCGAAGCTGGTCCGCCGGTTCAAGCAGGCCATCGACCGCGCCGGTGTCCACCGGATCACGTTCCACGAGCTCCGCCACACGTTCGGGACGCGGATGGCGGCCGCCGGCACGCCGATGCGCACTCTTCAGCATTGGATGGGTCATGCGGACTCGAAGACGACGCAGATCTACGCGCACTACCAGCCGAGCGACCAGGAGGCCGACGCCGTCGATCGCGCATTCGCGTGACGCCGAGCTCCGCGCGCCCGGTCAGGGCTCTGGTTCCGCGAGGTACGGCTCGATCCAGTCCCGGTATGAGCCGATGAAGTCGCGAGCTGTGTCCCGCACGAGGAGCGCCGCGCGATGCACGTCGCCAGCGGGCGTCTGGACATAGCTGTGCTCGATGCGTGTCCGCGCGTTCTGCGCCTGGACCAGCCGGCTGCAGAGCCTCGCGGTGATGATCTTGGCGTCGCGCATGGCCTCGAAGGCGATCTGCGTCGCCGACCCATGGGTGTCCGCTGGTCTCCGCAAAGCCGCGAGCTTGACGCCGGCTTCGGCCAGCTCGCCCACGTAGTTCTGCACGCGCCCGAGAGCTCGCTCGACCGCCTGCACGCGGTTGTACGCGTCCATGTCCTCCGAGGTGTTGTAGGCCGCCTTGAACTGCTGGAGATCGAAGTCCGTGCCGAAGCTCGCCATCGCGTGCTCGAGCGCTGCGTACTGCCTCGGGAGGTCCTCGAGGTGGCGGACGATCGCAAGACGCCAGCGCTTTGTGTCCACCGGCCTGGCGTCGGGATCAGGCATCGTCACGGCGCCAGCACGCGGTCAAGGCCGGCCAGGGCGGCCCCGGTGCGCTCCGCCTGTCTCACGCGACCCGTCCGTCGCAGGCTCGGCTCCCGGCTGCGGAGTCGTGGCCACAGCCCTCCGCGGTCGACGAGAACGCGCCCGTCCGCGACCACGTCGGCGAGAAACGAAGGCTCGCTCTCTGCGTCCTCCAGGCGGACGACATCGACGCGCCGTCCGGTGGCCGCTGCGAGCTTGGCGCTCAGCTCGACGATCCGCTCGAGGTCCTGGTCACGAAGCGAGACGAGCACGTCGACGTCGCTTCCAGGCGCGTCCGTACCTCTCGCTGCCGACCCAAACAGCAGCGCGAACCGGACGTTGTGCTCCGTGCGCAGCGCTGTCCTCAGAGTCGAGAGCAGCTTCCACGAGCGTCGCACGTACTCCCGCTCGGACAACGACATCGCCAACGTCCTCGGGGACGGCCGGACCCCACGAAGGCTGCCTTCCGCGACCGCGCGCCGTAGCGTGCGTTCATGCACGCCTACCTCACGGGCCAAGATCGCCAACTCTGTCATGAGTCCATTATAGACCAGGCATGTGTCCGTTCCAGCATAGTCATATGTCCAATCAGGTGGCTCGCGGCGTGCCGCCGCAGCTTTTGGTGATAG
>JALYZL010000455.1 GCA_030948875.1 Actinomycetota bacterium | reverse complement strand
GACGTGCAGGATGCCGGCGCGCGCCCGCTCAGGGCTCTCGCGGGGAATACCCGCCGTGGCGGCGATCCGGTCGGCAACGCTGAAGCCCACACCGAACACGCTGGTGAGCTCGTAGGGCCGTTCGCGCACGACTCGATGGGCGGCGTCGCCGAACTCCCGCTGGATTCCCGTCACCAGGTACGCGAGGCCGTGGGGTGCGAGCAGCAAGTGCAAGCGCCGGGTGACCCGTAACCCATCCCACGACTGGGCTGCCTCCCGGGCGCGGCGAGTGGAGAGTCCCGCGCGCACGAAGGCCCCCGCGGGGTCGCGATCGATCGCCTCGAGAACGCCGGCCTGTCCGTGGCGCTGGAGCAGCTTCGCGGCACGTTGCGGACCGATGTGCCGCACCCGGACGAGATAGGCGAGCAGCGCCTGCTCATCGGAGGGGGGGAGCGGGTCCGCTTGGGCGACCTTGATCTGGGGGCCGAAGCGCGAGTCGTCCTGCCAGGTTCCGATCACGTGCGCGCGCTCGCGCTCCTCGAGGTGATGCAGCGGTCCGACGAGAATCACCTCGTCGCCGGCCTCGTCAATCGCCTCGACGACCGCCCAGCCGGTGACCTCGTTCGCGAAACGCGTGCGCCTGACCGTTACCTGGGCGTTGTAGTCCATCGAGGCACGACGTTATCGCCCTGACCGACGGTGTCACCGGTCCCTGGAGCGAAGTTGTTTCTCGGCGGTTTCCGACTGGCTACCGTATGCGGTGGTCGTCAGCGCCGGGCCGGGTCCGGTGGTGCCCCGCGTGTCCGGCTGACCGCGCGCTCGAGCCCCTCGACGGCGATGAGCTGGTGGGAGGCGCGGATCAGAGGACTGACCGCGGCGAGCCCGAGCCGGGCGAGGCGATCGCCGGCGGCCACTCTGGTTTCGCTGACGACCGCCGTAAGATTCGCCCCCGCCGGCTCCACCCAGTTGGCGAACAGGACCCGCACCGTGCCCCGCGCCGACCAGCGCCGGAATTCCTCGGGGTCGGTCAGGATCGGGTAATCGCGCCGCACGGTCCAGATCCTCCCCACGATGCCCGCGAGGAGGGCGTACTCATCCTCGTAGAGGACGGTGAACGGCGGGATGCGGAAGAGCTCGTCGTAGGCCATGTCGGCGGGGAGACCGGGAATACGCAGACGCAGGAGCCTCCCGAGCCGGCGCGTCTCGGACATCCGAACCGCTCGAGCGGCCGCCCACAGAACCTCGGGCCCGGCTTCAGTCTCACGAGCGTGCCTGATGCGCACGGTGGGCCGATCGAGCCAGTGATCGAGGTCGGGCCTCACCGCGAGCACTTGCCAACATGTCGCTCCATGAAGCGCTTCAACGTACTGACGGGCGATCTCGATCACCAGTCGGCCCGCGAGGGGTGTCGCTGGCGCGGAGCGCGCCGGGTGGGCGACCAACTCGGCGCCGCACGGATCGGCGCCAGCGTGTACGAGCTCGAAGACGGCGAGCTGACCTTCCCGTACCACTACCACCATGGAGTCGAGGAATGGCTGTACGTGATCGCCGGAGCTCCGACGGTCCGGGTTTCCGGCGGTGAGCGCACGCTCCGGGCGGGCGACCTCGTCTGCTTCCCGTCGGGCGCCGAGGGGGCCCACACCGTCCGGGGGCCGGGGCGCGTGATGATTCTCTCGGCCAACCAGGTTCCTTCGATCTCCGTCTATCCGGATTCCGACAAGGTCGGCACCCGCGCGGCCGATGACCGAGATCGCCTGAATTTCCGCCGCGGCGACGCGGTCGACTACTGGGAGGGCGAGTGAGCGACCGCCCCATGGTCAATGCCTTCATCGTCGCGCTCGAGGGAGGCGCGAACGATCCTCCGGGGTACCTTGCCCGGGGGGTGCGACTAGCACCCCTGCTCGAGGCCGAGATGCTCGGCGCCAGCGTGTACGAGCTCGACCCGGGCCAGAGCGTCTGCCCGTACCGCTACGAGCACGGCAATGAGGAGTGGCTGCTCGTGCTCACAGGCCGTCCGGCGCTCCGGCACCCGGGCGGCGAGGACACCCTCGATCCCGGCGACCTCGTGTGCTTCCCCGAGGGACCTGAGGGCGCCCACAAGCTCACCGCTCGCGGCGATGAGACGGTCCGCCTGGTCATCTTCTCGACGGTCCACGACCCGGCGGTCGCGGTCTATCCCGACAGCGGCAAGATCGCCGTCTGGCCGCCCGGCAAGCTGTTCCGTATGGCCGACGCGGTGGGCTACTGGGATGGCGAGGTTGAAGAGTAGCGGGGCGGTGGGCTAGGCGGGGCGCGCGCGTGAGCGCCTGGGGCGCGTGGGCGCGTGGGGCGCCGGGGCGCGTAGGGCGCGAGGGCGTAGGGAGCCCGAGGGCGTGTTGCGTTTTCCCTGACTGTGCGGCGTTTCGCAGCACGGCTCCGCGCCAGGCGCGCGGGGCGGCCCTTTCCGCGCTCGGCGGGAGCGCGGTGGTCACGTAGCCGGAGCTATCACGGGAAAGTCACCCCGGCTCCGGTTTCGGCCGCGCCGCGCGCACACATGGCTTGGCGCCGGTGCGCCCCCCGGGGGCCCGGCGACAC
>JALYZL010000447.1 GCA_030948875.1 Actinomycetota bacterium | reverse complement strand
GGTCGTCACTCCGACCGCTCCCGTCGTGACTCCGGCGCCAGTTGTCGTCCCTCCGGCCCCAGTGATCGCGTCAGCGCCGGGTGTGAAGCTGACGCGCAAGGCGGCGATTGCGGCGTGCAGCAGCAAGTACAACACCAAGAAGGCTAAGTCGCGCCGCGCCAAGCACCTCATGGCCCGGCGACGGATGGCCTGCATCGCGCGGGCTCAGGCAGCGACGAACGCGGCTGTGGCAACTGCCCATACGGTTGACGTCGTGCTCATGAGCGCGACGTCCAGACCGAGCCTGATCGCGAACTTCGTCCACCGCTAACGAATAGCGCGACCCCGCGAACGGTAATCGTGCGATGCCGTATCGTTTCGTCACCGTGACTCAGCACGCGCACAGCACCGGACGCGCCCTATCGGCATCGCTCGTGTGCGCGCGGAAGTCTTGGTGGGCCTGCCGCTAGCCGGCAGGCCGCTTCAGACCCCTCGATCTGAACCCGGCCGCAGCTCCGGCCCGACCCCTTGCGGGGCCGGCCACCGCGCGCTCCGGTGACCTCCCAGGCCCCGTCGTGACCCGGGCGCCAAGACCAGGAGATCACCATGACGACCCAGACCAGAGCCGAGCCCCAGCCGCAGATCGCGACCTCCGTGGGCCGCGGCACGGTGACCCTCACCGGGGTCAAGCCGACGGGGCAGCTTCACCTCGGCAACTACGTTGGCGCGATCCGGCCGCTGGCCCTTCTCGCTGCCGAACCGTCCCGGGACGTGTACGTGTTCGTCGCCGACTTGCACGCGCTCAACACCCGCCCGGATCCCGCTGCGTTGCTTGAGCGGTCCCGGCGCCTGGCCGCCGCGTTGCTTGCGTGCGGCCTCGACGGCACGAACGTGCACCTCTATCGCCAGAGCCGGGTGCCCGCCATCGCCGAGCTGGCCGTGCTCTTGAGCAACGTCGCCGGCAAGGGGCTGCTCAACCGCGCGCACGCCTACAAGGCGTCGGTGGCCGCCAACGTCGCGGCCGCACGAGACCCCGACCACGGCATCAACATGGGACTGTACGGCTACCCGGTGCTGATGGCGGCCGACATCCTCGCGCTCGACGTCGACCAGGTGCCCGTCGGCGCCGACCAGGCGCAGCACCTCGAAATTGCTGTCGACCTCGCCCAGCAGTTCGCGCGCAGCTACCGGCCCGGCGTGCTCCGTGAGCCGCGGCCGCTCATCACCGCGGCCGCCGCGACGCTCCCGGGCCTCGACGGGCGCAAGATGAGCAAGTCCTACGACAACACCATCCCCCTCATGGCCGACCGGGACCTCCTGGCCAAGAGGACCCAGCGAATCGTCACCGATTCGACGCCCGCGGGGCATCCCAAGGACCCCGACGCCTCGACATTGATCGCGCTGCTGCGCGCGTTCGCCGACCCGGCAACGATCGCCGATGTCGAGACCCGCTACCGCACGGGCGGCTTCGGCTACGGCGAGGTCAAGGCGCAGCTCGCCGAGGTCATCGACGCGCACCTCGCGCCGATACGTGATCGCTACTGCCGGCTGCTGGCGGACCCCGACGCGCTCCAAGCCCGGCTTGCCGACGGCGAACAACGAGCCCGCCGGCGCGCCGACCACGTGGTCGCCCGGGCCAAGGACGCCATCGGTCTGTAGAACGCGCGCCCCGCTCCGCGCGGTCCCGGGTTAGCCGAGCTTCTGGATCCTGCGCTTTTCTCGGAGGTAGTTCTCCTCGCTGATGGCGCCAGCGCTGCGCAGCTCGTTGAGGCGCTCGATCGCCGCGAGCTTGGCGTAGCTGAGGTCCGGGGCTCCGAGCTCGCGGGCGGTCGCCTTCGCGGCTGCCGCTATCTCGCTGGTGCTGAGCTGGCCCAGCTCCGCCGGGAGGCGCCGCTGAACTCCGTGCTCATCGGTGTAGATGAGCCAGCCTCCGACCGACCGACCGGCTCGCTCGGGGGCGGGGTCGTAGTTCCGCAGGCGCTCGCGAGAGGTCGACCGGTCCACGCGCCACTCGGCCTCGTGCCCGGGTCCGTCCTCTCCGTCATCAGGGGTTGTGCTGTGCTCGTTCAAGTCTTGCCATTCACGGTGCGGCCAGATCGGGCCTGAGTGTATGCGAAACGAGTCGTCGTTTAGCCAGGCGCTCGCGATCCTCGTCGGGTCTGGGCGCTGCCCGTCCAGGTCGAGTCCAGGCAGGACACTCTGAGCTCTCCCGACGCGAAGGCCGCGAGTGCGGCGGCTGCGACCTCAGCCGGCGTCCCGATGGCCTCGACGACGTGCGCCTCACGGTCGCCAAGGTCGTCGAATAGCGCGTGCATGCGCGCGAACGTCTCGAGGTCATCGGGATCACCTGGGCGCCGTTGCGCGACTCGCGTCAAGCACGTGGCGAGATCGGGCCGCAAGACGGCGTAGTGAAGCGGCACGGCGCGACGCGCGCTCCATCGCGTCAACCCGTCGAGCCCGTCCGGGAACATGTGGCCGTCGAGGACGACCGTGTAGCCGCCGTCGGCGAACTCCAGGGCAGCGGCGGCGATCGCGCCCCCGAGCACATGGTTCTGGTGTGCTGATTCGGGAACCAGCGGGTCGACCCAACGGTTCACGATGAACGGCAGGAAGGTATCGGCCTGGATGTGCGCGCTGGGGTCGAAGGTGGCGGCGATCAGTCGGCCCACCGTGGTCTTCCCAGCACCGGACGGCCCGGTCACGATGAGGATGGGGGCGGGCGCATCGCTCACGCGAGCGCACTCCTTCTTCGTCGCGCTCACTGGTGGGCTCGGTCGTAGGCTCGTCGCCGTCGCTGATGACTTGGTAACAGCCCGAAGGTTTCGGCGATCAGCTCGTAGGAGCGCACGCGCGCCTCGTGGTCGTGAGTGATCGTGACGACGATGACCTCCTCGGCGCCGTAGAGGTCCGCCACCTGCTCGAGCTCGGACCGAACGCTTCCGGGGTCGCCGATCACACGGCGGCGGCGATGCTCGGCGCCCGCCTCGGCGCCCGCGTCGTCACCGGGGTCCCGTGCGGCGAGGAAGCGCTGGGCGCTCTCGACGGACGGCACCGGGATCGGCTCACCCTCGCGCTCGACGATGCTCGCCATTCGGCCACACGTCGCGAGCGCCTCCGCTTCTTCGTCAGAGTGGGCGCACAGCACCCAGACCGCGACCGCCACGCGCGGCTCGGACACCTGGTCAGAGGGCGTGAACCGCTGCCGGTAGAGCCGCGCCAGATCCGCCCCCCAGGGGTTGATGAAGTCGCCGAACGCGTAAGGGAGGCCAACCTGCGCGGCCCAGATGGCGCTGTCTCGAGAGGACCCGAGGAGCCACGGCTGCGGTCGCTCGGGGCGGCCGGGCAGGACGCCGGCCAAGGAGGCGAACGGGTGATCGGGCACGATCGAGCCGTCGAGGTAGGAGAGCAGCTCCGCGAGCTGCTGAGGGAAGTCGTCCGCCCCGGGATAGCGGCGCTCGCGTTGGAGCGCGAATGCGGTCATCGCATCGCCGCCAGACGTCCGGCCGACCCCGAGATCGATGCGCCCGGGAAACAAGCCGCTTAGCACGCTGAAGGTCTCGGCGACCTTGAACGGACTGTAATGCGGCAGCATCACACCCCCGCTTCCGACGCGCAGACGAGCGGTGGCCGACGCGATCGCCGCGATCAAGACCTCGGGGCTCGTCCCGGCGAGCATCGGGCCCCCGTGGTGCTCCGCCACCCAATAGCGGTGGTAGCCAAGCTCATCGCTCCGAACCGCGAGATCGAGCGTGTTGCTCAGGGCCTGCGCTCCCGTAGATCCCTCCGAGACCGGCGACTGATCGAGGACGCTTAGGCGCACGCGAACCATGCTAGAGAGAGATTCGGCTCGCCGAGCGCCATCGAGCGCCGACCAACCGGGTGCACGGTTTGACGCTAGATGTAAATTACATGTAATGCCGATTACCCCGAATGGGGACGACCATCAGGGGGACGGGATCTCACGCGCAGGTCGCGGGCGGCCGCGTTGGCCGTTCACGACGGCTGCGGTGCTGCTGCTGCTGACCGAGGGCCCATCGTATGGCTATCAGCTGCTCAGCCGGCTCCAGCCCATGCTCCCCAGGGACGCCACGCCGCCGGATGCGAGCGCGCTCTACCGTCTGTTGCGCGGATTGGAGGGCGAGGGCTTGGTCCGCTCGAGCTGGACAGATTCCGGACGCGGGCCCGCGCGGCGTGTCTACGAGCTCACTGACTCGGGCCGAGACTCGCTCGAACGATCGGTCGCGTCTATTGCGAGCGAGATCCAGGCCATGGCCGGGTTGCTCGCTGCTTATAACGATCTGCGAGGCGGCGGAGCACCTGTCACGGGATCGCAGCCTTGACGGCCAAGCGTGGGTGAGCGCGAACGTCCCCGTCAACCCCGGCGCCCGCAACCCTGGCGACATCGCCGCCAACAGCTCCCCATCGCTCGCTCGAGATCCCGTCAGGCCGTCGGTTCTCGCCGTCTCTCCACCGTTTCCCTGCAGTCGTCCTTCGATCACGCTAGGACGCTCTCGGCCCACGCGGTGCGCGACCTACTGCGCTACGGAGGAGTCGCCGTGGCGCTCCTCGGTCTGGCCCTCGCGCTTGGGGCCGTGGGACGGCTTAGGCCGCGGTCGCGATGCCCGTGAGGCGGTCGGCGAGATCGACGAGAGCGCGGACCCCGGGGGCGTCCGGGTCGAGGTCGATGGCGGCGACGCCTTCGCGGTCGGACTCGGCGATGACGCCGTCGTCCGGGACCACGGCGAGCTCGTGCTCGTCGCCGACGCCGGCCACGATCGCCGCCTCGTCAGCCTCGTCGCGCACTCGGTTTGCCACCACGATGACCCGCACCGCGCGGTTGCTCGCCAGCTCGACAGCTCGGCGGGCCACCTCGATCGACTTGGCGGTCGGCTGGGCCACGATGACGACCACGTCGGCCTCACCCTCCTGCAGGCGCATGAGCGTCGCGAGGCCGGCCTCGAGGTCGCAGATCACGATGCGCTCGTCCTGCTCGAGCTCCCCGAGGAGCTTCTCCGCGGAGACGCCGCAGCACCGGCAGCCCGGGTTCGCCGTGTCGACCCGCGAAGCGAGAACGAGGCGCACGCCGTCGGGCGCATCGCGACCGAACCGCTCGACGAAGCCCTCGGTGGAGCGCTCGTGCTCGGTCTCGCCGGTCTGCAGACCCTCGCGGACGGCCACCAGGAGGTCACTCTCTTCGGGGCCCACGCCAAGCGAAACTCCGAGCATCGGATTGGTGTCGGCGTCCAGGGCAAGGACATCGCGACCGGCGCGGGCGAACGCGCGCGCCACGGTTGCGCAGACGGTGGTCTTGCCGACGCCACCTTTACCAGCAACGAGAATCTTCATTAGCCGAGACTATCCGCGAGCAGCCGATCGGTCAACTGCTCGACAGCGCTGACCGCGGGCCCGTCCGGCGCGAAGTCGAGAAGGGCGACGCCTTCGAGCTCGGCGGCGCGCACGCCCTCGTCGACGGGGACGGCGCCGTGGACGGGGAGCTCGAGGAAGGTCGCCACGCGTTCGGTGTCGGCTGGCGAGGTTACCTTGTTGACCACCAGTGACAACCCGATCTCGGCCCTCGCCGCAGTCGCTATCCGCTTGATCCGGCGCGCAGTGAGCATCGACTGCCACGTCGGCTCGACCACGAGGATGAAGCGCTCCGCGTAAGCCGACCAGCCGTACGCCATCTGATAGGGGCCTGCGGGGAGGTCACCGAGGACGACCCAGTCGCGGAAGGCCGCGGCCGAGCCCAGGCCGTGGACGATCATGTAGAAGGCGTTGATCGTCGACATCATCGGGGGGCGCCCGCCGGGACCGGTCTTGCCCGCCTGGAGAAGCCGCACCCCGTCGGGGGCGAGGGTCGCGTACCGCTGCACGGCGCGGACGGGGCCAACTCCGGGGACGAAGCGCCAGCGCCGGTCGGCGCCGAGCTCTACGGCAGCCTCGAGCAGCAGGTCGTCGGGCGCATCGGCGCCGAGGCTGAACGTCAGCCCGGGCACCGGATCGGAGTCCAGCGCGAGGACGCGCTGCCCGCGACGAGCGAATAGGCGCGCGAGCGTCCCCGTCAGGAGCGATTTGCCTGCTCCTCCCTTACCGACGACGGCGAATCTCATACGCGCACGCGAGCATACACGCGCGCTAGATGTCGAGGGATAGGTGCCGAAAGCATCTACGGCCCGCTCCGTACGCGCTGTGCGGTATGGTTTGGGGACGATGAAGTTGTGTATTGCGGGTAAGGGTGGTTCTGGGAAGACTTCGATTTCGGGGACGATTTGTCGTGTTTTGGCGCGGGATGGTCATCGGGTTCTGGCGATTGATGGGGATTCGAATCCGAATTTGGCGTTGACTTTGGGGATCGATCCGGCGTTGTTCAATTCGGTGCCGACGTTGCCGCGGGATTTGATTGCGCGGACTCCGGAGGGGGTTGGGTTGAC
>JALYZL010000426.1 GCA_030948875.1 Actinomycetota bacterium | reverse complement strand
GCTACGAGCTGACGAAGAGGTTCTACCAGGCGGGGTTCGCCGAGGCCGTCGAGCGCCTGCTCGGGCACCCGCCGGGCGCTTGCGAGCTGTGCCGCATGCCGCCGGTTTCGCGCGAGCGCCGGCTCGTGCTGACAGCGCTCGCGGCCCATGAGCGCGGGGTCCGCGGGGCGCCGCGGAAGGCGCTCGAGCTCGTCCTGCTGGCCCGATGAGCTCGGTGGCGGCAGCCGATCACGTGCGAATCACCACATCGGTTCCGCGCGAGCAGTGGGAGCAGATCCACGCCCGCGACCCGTGGGCGTTGATCGCACAGACGCCCGCCTGGATCGACTGCCTGACCGCGTCCTCCTATGCAGAAGTTTCGCGACGTCTAGCGCCCGGAGCTCGTCCCCAGGAGAAGTGCGCCGGCGGATTAGGACGTCGGCGTGTAGGCAGCGACCCAGTCGATCTGAACGTGCCCGGAGGCGGTGTCGCTCGGGACGGTGCCGTCGATCGCGGTTTCGGTCTGGAGCACCCAATGCATCGGGTCGCTGGGCACGTTGCCGGTCGACGTACCAACGATCTGCCCGTCGAGGATGAAACGGCAGTAGCCGACGGTCCACTCAATGATCGCTGTGTGCCAGGAGTCGTAGCCGGCCGTGGTCGGATAGGCGGCCTGCTGGGTGCCCGAGGTCGCCCCCATGTAGTGCATGAAGCCGCCGAACCGACCATTGAGGTCGCCCTCGGGAAAGTCGATCTCGCCGTCGGCGGGCCAGTTCTCGCTGTCGGGCCACAGCAGCCACGCCGTCTTATAGCCGTATAGCTGATCGGAGCGGAAGCGGGCGACGTAGGCGCCGTGCTGCAGGCCGCCGCCGTTCACCCCGCCCGGGATCTTCGGGACCGCCGCGGCGACCATGTGGATCCCGTTGGCTGTGTGGAGGTAGTAGTCGAGCATGCCGTCGTGGATGCTCAGCACCTGCGACGGGTAGTACTGCCCGTTGTGCTGAGTGTCCGGCCAGGTGTCCGGATACGCCCACCACTTGGTCGCAACCGAGCTCGGGAGCCCGGTGCACTGAGACTCCATCGGCGTGACGCCATGCGTACAGCCGGAAAAGCCGCCGATCGGCACGCCGGTGGTGAAGTCGTCGGCGAACACTTGATGCCATCCGGGCCGGTCTCCGATCGGCATCGGCTCTCCGGACGGATCAGCCGTGCCGGGGGTACCGAGTGAGAGCGGCTGCGCGAACGGGTCATTCGACGTGGTGGCGCCTGTTCCCGCCTGGGCTGGACTAGTCGCCTGCCCGGGCGCGGCCACGGGCTTACGCACGGGCGACGGCCTGGGCTTCTTGGTCACGTGCCTCGGCGTGCACCGTGCCGCGTGATAATGCTCAGCGCCTCGAGCGCGTTGCCTGACGCACCGCCGCTTGTCCGTGCCTGCGACGTGGTGCATGGAGTGATGCACCGGCTGGGCCGGAGCGCTCCCCGCGCTCGAAATCGAGATCGCAGCCGCCACCGCCAGCACCGCGGCGCGCCGCACCAATGCCGGCACCAGATACCTCGTTCGCTTGACGATGGGCCGCGTTCTGGCGACCCCGATGGACTGGATATTCGGCTCCTACCGCGGGGTTCTTGACGGGTGCCCGAGCTTTCCGACACATGTTCGAGAACCTGTGGACGTGGACTGGCGCCGCGTGTACGTGCGCGCGACGCGGGCCGTCCGGTCTGACTACGGCTGGTACACGCGCACGTACGCGACGTACATATGGACCGTGGAGATTAGCGGTGTGCTGTTGGAGGGATCGAGCTGGATCGCGAGCCCGTGCGGCGTTGAGGCCAGCGCGATCCTGTCGGCGTCCTTCCAGACACGGGCGCCGTCGAGGTAGAAAGTGAACGAGTTCGGCTCCCAGTCGACGGCTACGGTATGCCATTGCGTCGCGTCGACGTACTGCCGGAAGTAGTCCTGGGCGGTCGGATCCACTACTCGGTGATGGAGGAAGATCCAGATCGGGTCTCGGGTCGCGAGCGTTTCGTAGAGATCCTCCTCGCCGTTCACGCGTAAGCCCGACTTCGGCCACAGGTCCACGACGCCGCTCAGGTTCCTGACCGTGTCGGCCTCGGTCCTGACACGAAATTCGTAGTGCCCGTAGGTCAACCCCGCGAGCGACTGCAGCCCGCCCGAGACGAGTTGCCCATTCTGCATCGACGCCGTGATCACCAGATCGCCATGGCCATCGACGCTGACGGCCGATGGCTCACGCAGCCCGCGGCCGTTGTTGCCGGGCCCGCTGTAGAGCATCCACTTGGTGGTGTCGATGGACGTTTCCCGAAACTCGTCGTCGAGCACGAGGTGGGTGAACGCCGGGGTCCCGACGGCATGGACCCGGAAATGCGCCGTCATTGCGCGCGGCTTGTGATTGCGGAAGACGATCGCCGCCGCCAGAGTGTGCCCGACGTCGGCGAGCGACCCCAGATCAAATGGCCGTGCCGGGCCGTTGCGCAGCGTCCCGTTGAGGTCGTAGGGCGCCCTACTCGTGACCAGCCACGGGGGCCGCGACATCCTCGGATCGTCAACGTAGAAACGGACAGCGACCGCCCCGGGCGGCTGCGGCACGAACACGTAGATCCTCCCCGTCGCCGCCAACGACTTGCCTGACAACGCCTGCGGGTGCGAACGGTTCGGGTGCAGGCTGAAAACGATCGTCCCGGGCTTCGGCACCGCGGCCCGTGCCGCTTGCGCCGCCGGCACCGCGGCCTCGCGGTCGGCCATGAGCAGCGAGGCTGCGATGAGAATGCCTGCAGCCAGCCCCCAGATCGCGGCGCGCCAAGGTCTTGCCACTTCCATTGCCCCCGATTGTGGCACGTTGGCTGCCCGGATCGAGGTCAGGAGCCCGATCACAGTGGTCGTGCTGGCTGGCGAGCATGCGACGCCGACGCCGGCGGACGGTTCCGGGGTTGTAGCTTTGTCCAGCGTTGCCGTGCGGCAACAAGCGATGTTGACATGCGCATTCCGAATCTCAGAAGATCTCTAGACGCGAAACGCGGAGTGGCGCGCGGTGGCGTATCGGTCACGAGCCCTGCGCCGCGGGCAGCTTGGCTGCAAACGCTCGAGGGCGACTCCGATGCACTTGTAACGCAGTCGCCAGCCTGGATCGACGCGCTGTGCGCGGTCGGCGGCCACGCCGACGCGAGCCGCCTGTACACGCTCGCAGACGGGCGGCACCTCGTCCTACCGCTCGTCCGACGCCGTCGCGTCCCGCGCGTACTCGCGCCGCGATCATCGCTCCCACCAGCGTGGGGAATGGGCGGGATCCTCGCCACCGGCGGCGTGAGCCCGGAAGACGTCGCCGTGGTCTTCGCGGACCTCGCCACGCGGCCCGGCGTCCGCACGTCGGTGCGTCCGAATCCACTTCACGCCGATGCGTGGGCCGCCGCCAGCGGTCCGGGAACAGCCGTCGTACCGCGGCTCGCGCATGTGCTCGAGCTCGGCTGCGACTTCGAGGTCGCGTGGAACAAGCGCTTCACCGGGCCGGCGCGGACGGCGGTCCGTAAGGCGGAGCGATCGGGGCTGACGGTGGAGTGCGACACCACAGGCAGGCTAGTGCCGGATTTCTATGAGCTCTTCGAGCGCTCGCTCGAGCGTTGGGGAACCCAGCATCGCGAACCTGCCGCGTTCGCTCGCTGGCGGGGTCACCGTCGCGACCCGAAGAGGAAATTTGAGGTGATGGCGCGGACGCTCGGCGGCTGCTGCCGGATCTGGCTCGCGTCGAAGGAAGGTCGGCCGGTCGCCGCGATCCTCGTGCTCCAGGACGCCAATGCTCACTACACGCGGGGCGTGATGGAAAAGGATCTCGCTGGACCAACGCGGGCCAACTACCTCCTGCACCGGCTCGCGATTGAAGACGCGTGCAAGGCTGGATGCCGGTACTACCACATGGGCGAGTCGGGCTCGTCCGCCTCGCTGGCCCAGTTCAAGACGAGGTTCGGAGCGCGTGCTCATCCTTACGCCGAGTACCATCTCGAGTCCCTGCCACTGACCGCGATCGACCGCGCAGCACGCACCGTCGTAAAGTCGGCGATCGGGTTCCGCGACTAAGCGTGAATCGACTTATCTAGGTCTCGCGCTTCAGAGCCAGGTCTCGCCGTTGGCCAGATCGTCCTCGTCCCTGTACTCGGCGAGCTTGGCCTCCAGCGCCGCGACGAGCTGCCCGGTCGCTGCCTTCGTCCGGGGCACGCTGGCGGGCACGAACACCCGCGCTCGTCGCCGTCGTTGTCGCGCACGACCCCAATCGCCTCCCAGACCTCAAGCCCGGCGCCTTGGAGGCGGGCGCGTCGTCCGGCCGGGCCGTCGGCGAACGGGGTCAGCGGGTGCTCGTCGGTGCGAAGCCCTCCCTCGACGTATCGCTGTGCGAGGGAGCGTGGCGGGACGCCGCGGCTCCGCGCGCGAGTGAGCACTGCTGAAGATCAGGCGACGTTGCGATTCGACGGGCGCTTCTGCCACCTCGCGATCCGCTGCGCCTCGCTGGCCTGGGCATGCTCGAATGCAGGGGCCATCTCCGCGGTCGCCGTCCGTGAGAGGCCGACTTGGTCGGCGACTTGCCGCCAGCGCGAGGTTGCGTCAAGAACATCGCTCAGGATCTCGCGGGCACGGCCTGCATCGACACGGAAGTACCCCGCGACGTCCATCAAGTTCTCGATTGACGCGGTGTCATCGGTCTCGATCGCCGTGCTCAGGTGCTTCGGTCCGGGTCGCGGGTCGGGGTTGAGATCGAATGCTGGGGCCAATCCCCATCCAGCGCTGGTGGTTCGCAGGAAACCGTGGTTGCGGAGATGATCGTCGGAGTTCGAGATCAGAATCGAGAACGCGATCCGGCGCCAGAGCTCACGGAGATCGTCACTCGCTCTTGGTGACTGCGCTTCGATTACCTCCGCGATCTCGAGGTAGCTGCGCTGGTCTCCATCTTTGGCCTCGAGCATGGTCATGGCACTGACGTAGCCGATGCGCCGTGAGGCGTCACGATCGAAGCGCTCAACGACAAGCACAGACTTTCCGTCGATCTGATGAAGCTTGGCTGTTGGCACGCAGATGCCGGCCCTACTGGCAAGCTCGATCGCGACGGCTTCCCATGCGGTCACATCCCACTCGTCGCCGGAGACGCTTGGGAACTTTGCGATCGCGGCACGGCCGCACGAGTCGATGACGTGGGCCTTTGGTCTGGCGCCACCGAGCGAGCTCCCGCCGCGAAGGAGCAGTGTGAGCTCTTCATCGGTGGCTTCGTCTCGTTCCAGCTTGGCCGAGGCGTTCAGCAAGCGGGCAAGCTCTACGAGCGGCGGAATGCCGACCTCTTCGCGGGCCAGGAACGCGTCTCCGTTCGGATACCGGAACCGCAGAGCCCCTTGGCGCATGTCGTCGCGAACGCCCAGCAGGTAGTCGATTTCGACGAAGTGGCGTGCTCCTCCACCGTCCCTGCGTGCCCGCGCCTTTTCGGTCCGATTGATCAGACGGCGGCCCCATCGATCAGGGGCACAGTCGGTGAAAGCACCGAACAGGGCGTGCCCGACTGACGTCTGGTGCTGGCCTGCTGAGAGCGGAAGAGCCGGGTCGAGCGCGTAGCCGTCCCGCTGGAGGTACTCGTCGGCGTACGTGAACGTTGCCGACTCCACCGCTCGACGCTGGTGGGACCATAGCCGTCCGGCGAAGACGTCCTCGCCGGCGATCTGAGCGAAGACCTCGACCGCATATTCAGCCATTGTTGCCGACTCAACCCCTGCGTGTTCTGACGCGCCGGGGGAGGATCTCCTCGGACCGGAGTCGGCCGACGTCCGTTGAGTAGGGATCGACCGCGCCTGTGATTTCGTCCAAGACGCCCAGGGCGCGCGCAATCCGCAGCATGTTCTCGAGGCTCACGCTGCTCGTTCCGCTCTCAAGGCGTCGCACCGTGCCACGCGAAACCCCAGCTCGGTCGGCCACCTGCTCTTCGGTGAGGCCTCGAAGCTTGCGCCAGACAGCGAAATTCTCGCCGATCGCGCGCAGCGCCCGACTCACCGGGATCGGCATGGGAAACTGCTGCTTACCTCGGCTGTCATTTGTCACGGTTATTGCTCCTTTCGTCGAATATTATAGCGTATAATGGACCGCTGATGGGACATTAGCGACTCGCGGACCTCAAACTTGCTCGTGCCGCCTTCCTGCCGCCTGTGACCTGCTCGGTGCCAACGGCACACGTGATCGGTGGTTGACCGAACCTTCTTCCGGCGTACGCGGGCGCGACCAGTCGGAGCGGGAGCCCGAGCTCTCGTGCCGACCGCGGCGTCGATGCCTGCCTCCGTGAGCCGAAGTCGGAGATCGTCGAGGTGCGAGAGCTTCGCCTCGACGGTGCCGCTCAAGAACGACCCGCTGCCGTCCTCGATCGTCGCGGCGAGCGCGTCCAGATCACCGTCATGGTTGGCCGCCGCGACCACGCAGAACCACGGATCCCAGTAGCTCCAGACGATCTTGCGCTTCGTTCTCTACGGCTCCGGGGCGTAGATCGGCGTCCTCCCCGACTAGGTCATCGCCGCCGCCAACGGTCGAGCACGCGCGCGACGTCCGCTCGCACCTCCGCCCGGGCCTGCCCACGCTCAAGACCGGACATCAGCAGCTCGTCAGGCTGAAGCGCACGACCACCGCCGACAGGCCGCTGGCCGCCTTCGCCCGCCGCGTCAAGGCCGCTTCACCGGACGGCAGAAAGACCAGGTGCTCCATGTCCGCACAGGTCAGGCACACGGGGCCGGAGTCGTCCATGATCAACCACCCACCATCGTCGGTACCGCAGACCGAGCAGCTCCAGTCCTTGATCGGAGAGACGACCACCAGATCAGGCGGGCGGCTCTGGCGCTCAGCCATGCGGGCTCGCTTTCGCTCCGATAGCTCCGGGGAGACCCAGTGCGTACGGTACGCCCGCTCGATCTCAGGATCCCCGGACTTCGAGAACCGCAGCGGCCGCCGATCGCGGGTGCGCGCCACATAGGCCGTCTCGCTCCGCTCAAGCCCGCGTGCCTGCGCCCAGCGGCGAAAGCACTGCATAGCGGTCGAGATCTTCCCCAGGCTCGCGATCACCACCCGCTCCAGATAATCCACGCGGCCCTGCCGCCACTCATCCACCCGCCGCGGCTCGAGCCAGCCCACCCCGACCAGCACATCGATCGCCGTAACGAACTTGCGCTCCGCCAGCGCAGCCTCCGCGGCGCGCGCCACCCGCTGCTCGAGCTTGCTCCCGTTGCCTGCAGTCACCTCGGTTGCAAACTACACGTGCCGCCAGCGCCATGACCACGAGCCGGAGCGCGCGCGCCAATCACGGATGCCAGGGCTCGCCTGTGATCAGCTTCCCGAGGCGGCCGGAGGCGCATCGTCGCCGCAGATCTGCTCCGCGGCATCCTCATGCACTATTCCCATTCACTAAACGCGAAGGGGCCTCCAGACGTCAGGCAAACAAGAACCCCGTATTTGGGGCCTTTCTGATGGGCACGGCTGGGCTCGAACCAGCGACCTCTCGCGTGTGAAGCGAGCGCTCTCCCACTGAGCTACGCGCCCGAAGAAGCCTGAGTTTACGACTCCTCTGTTTGCTCGTGGCGGGCGAGCGTTCATGGAGTTTGAATGGGCCGTGTGGTCATTGAGCGTGGATCGCGTGGAGTTGATACTCGCTGTTCAGTCTGAGGCGATGGGCCCGGGCTATCAGCGGGTATCGATGATCAAGAGCCCGTTGCGGGAGCGATGGGCGACTGGCTCGTGACGCAACCCTGTCGACCCGGTCACGTACGGGAATCGGGTTTCGACGCAGCACGCGGATGGATGACTCGCCGAAGGCGGTGGCCGAGACAAGACTCGCCCTCGCGCGCGCCAAGGGAGGCGACCGAGAGGCGTTCCAAGTTTCTCTACGTCCGCTACTCGATACTCGAACAACATCTACGGATACCTGCGCAGCATCGTGCGTGACGAATCACGAAGCTGAGAACGTAGCCAAACGTAGCCAAGCACGTGTTCGCGAAGCTGATGACGTCGATCGTGAAGTGTACGACGACCGACTCGACGAGAGCCCGTTCATGTACGAAGACCGCTTCGCCATGGCCGCGATTCTGTCGGGTCACGGGGAGCGCGCCGGCCGACCGGTGGCGCGCGCCGGTCATCCCGCCGCACGCCGCCGTCGCGGCCCGAGTACGATCCCATGCGGACCGTGCTAGGCGGGGAGTTAGCGGCGCCCTGAATCCGCAATCCGCTCTAGCGGGGCTGAATTCCCCCCCGAGGGGCGCAGGCCCTGGGTCAGCGCTACGCCAGGAGGCGATGATGGCTCGGT
>JALYZL010000416.1 GCA_030948875.1 Actinomycetota bacterium | reverse complement strand
GATCCTGATCGGTGACCATGTAGGGCGAGATGTAGCCCTTGTCGAACTGCATGCCCTCGGTGAACTCGAGGTCCATGCCGAAGGTCTGACCCTCTTCGACGTTGACTACGCCGTCCTTGCCGACCTTATCGATCGCGTCAGCGATCACGTCGCCGATCTCCTCATCACCGGCGGAGATCGTCGCCACGCGGGCGATCTGGTCCTTGCCGGAGATCTCCTTGGACTGAGTCTCGATGTTCTTGACTACGAGCTCCACGGCGATCTCGATGCCCTTCTTGAGCGACAGCGGGTTCGCGCCGGCCGCGACGTTGCGCAGCCCTTCACGGACGATCGACTGTGCGAGCACGGTCGCCGTCGTGGTGCCGTCTCCAGCCACGTCGTTGGTCGAGGTCGCGACCTCGCGGACGAGCTGCGCGCCCTGGTTCTGGAACACGTCCTGAACCTCGATCTCGCGGGCGATGGTGACACCATCGTTGGTGATCGTCGGTGCACCGAACTTCTTGTCGAGGACCACGTAGCGACCCTTCGGGCCGAGCGTGACCTTGACCGCGTTCGCTACCGCGTCCACGCCCAGCTCGAGAGCCTTACGGGCCTCCGAGTTGTACTTCAGTTCCTTATGAGCCATGTGTTTTGTGTTCTCCTGAGAAAGTTAAGTGCTACTGGATCTTCGCCAGAACGTCGGACTCGCGCAGGACGAGCAGCTCTTCGCCGTCGACCTTGATCTCGGTGCCGCCGTACTTGCTGTAGAGGACCTCATCGCCCTCCGTCACGTCCAGCGGGACCCGCTTGCCGGTCTCTTCGCTGATCTTGCCGTCGCCGACAGCGAGGACCTTGCCCTTCTGGGGCTTCTCCTTGGCAGTGTCGGGAAGAACGAGTCCACTCTGCGTGGTCTCCTCCTCCTCGATTGCCCGCACGATCAAGCGATCGCCGAGGGGCTTTAGCTTCATGTGATGCAACCTCCGGGTGGGGGATACTTTGGTTCTGTCGATCCTTGGCACTCGCTAGGTCAGAGTGCCAGCGATGAGGACTATAGCTTGCGCAAGGTCCGATGCAAGTTAAAAACTGGCACTCTCATGTGAAGAGTGCCAACCGGCGGGGAAAGCGTGCCCCCACGGATGCTCGACTCCGTGGGATGGCTATCGCGGTGGACCACGATCGTCGCCCGGCCATCCTGTGCGATGCTTGAGGCACCGAAGGCCGAACCGGTAGCCCGTTCTCGCCCGCGCCGACGCCCACGTCGCCCCGTAACGGCCGGGCCCGCCGATCGGTTCCCGGCCCCGGGGATCGGGTACACCGAGGTCGATGGCGACGAGCAGGCTGATCCGGCGGGAGACTCTGTTGACGGCGCTGGTCCTCAGCCTCGTCGTGGCCACCTCCGCGCAGGCCACGCGCAAGCCGACCCGGCGCGAGCTGCGCGCGATCGCCGCGGCGGCGCTGCCGACACAGGGGCCCTACGCCCACGCAGGCCGCGTCGGCTGGGCCGAAATCTCCACGGCGGGGCCCTACGCGGCGACGTATCTGGTCGCGCGCCCCGACAAGGTCAAGGTCTTCCAGGACGTACTCTTCCTGCTGCGCCGCCGCGGCCGCCACTGGCACGTGATCGCCGACATTCTCCACGAGCGCTGCCCGGGGGTCCCGGGCGCGGTCCTACTGGACCTCCAGCACTTTTTCATGAGCCAGAAGCCGGGATTCATCAGCCCCGCCGCAACGTTTGGCTGCGCAGCCCGGATCGCCCACGCGCACTAGCCCCACCCCGCCCGGGCCGCCCCGGCCAGGCCAGGCCAGGCCCTAGTTCTGAGCCGCGCCCAGCCCGTGAATGCGATCGCGCAGCTCGGGAGGATTTTCGATGATCTGCGAAAACCGCACCACCGTCACCGTGTCGTCCATGGTGATCGCGCGCCCGTAGATCTGCGTCATGAAGTGGACCATCTCGTCCACGCGGCGAAACTCGGGGTTGTCGTGCTCGATGTCGCGGGGCGAGAGATCGCGGACCCGCTTCACCTCGACCTGGTCGATCACGGCGTTGAAGATCTTCTCGCGCGGCGAGTGCTGGTAGCCGATGGTCACGAGCACGCAGTCGTTCTTGCGGTACTTGTGCGACTTGTCGCCGAGCCGGATCGTCGCGGTCTTGCGCCCGCGCCGGAGCTGGTCGGCGAACACTGACGAATAGAAATTGAGTACACGCACGGCCGCCAGCCTACCGGTCCGATCCCGTTTGCGACAGAGCGCGGGCGACCATCTCCCGCTCGCCCGCGTAGGTGAGTGACCGCGACGCCTGCGTCAGGGGCATCCAGCAAGCCTTCTCGACCTCCTCATCGTGATCGGCGAGGTCACCCGAGCGGTACTCGATGAGGAAGAAGGTGACGATTTTGGACACCCGCCGGCCGCGGCGCTGGTACCAGTACTGAACGTCTCCGAGCTTCCCCACGAGCTCGCCTTCGACGCCGGTCTCCTCGCGCACCTCCCGCAGCGCGGCCGCCTCCGCCGTCTCCGACCCGTCGGGATGACCCTTGGGCAGGCCGAGCACGCGGTTGCCGTCGGCGTCGCGCTTGACCGGGACGATCACCACCACTTCGCCGCCCCGGACCACGACCCCACCCGCCGAGAACTCGCGTTTGGCGCCGCGATCAGTAGACGTATCGTTCGAGCGCTGCGGGGTCATGGACTGTGAGCCTGCCACGGCCCTGGCTGATGATCCCCGCGCGCTCGAGCACGGCGAGGAAGCGGCTGGCGGACTCGCGGGAGGAACCGGCGAGCCGGGCGAGGTCGGCCTGCGTCGAGGCGATCAACACGTCTCCGTCGGCAGCGCCCTCGGCCTGAGCGGCGGCGACAAGCTGGGCGAGGACGCCGGCGACCCGACTCTGCACGGTCTGGAAAGACTGGCGCGCAAGGCGCTCGTTGGTCTCGCGCAGGCGCCGCCCGAGCGCGATCACCAGCTTCACAGCGATATCGGGGTGCAGACCCAGCAGGCGGCGCATGTCAGCGCCGAGGATGGCGATCGCCTCCATCGCGTCGATGCTCTCCACTGTCGCGGACCGTCGCTCGGCGTCGAACATCGCCAGCTCGCCAAAGATGTCGCCCGGGCCGAAGTTGGCCAGCGTGATCGAGCGCCCGTCGGGGTGCTCACGAATCGCCCGCGCATGGCCGCCCCGCACGATGTAGCACGTGTCGCTCTCATCGCCCTCGCGAAACACCACCTCCCCCGCCTCGAACCGGCGCGGCACCGCGACTTCGGCGACCTTGCCGCGTTCCGTCTCACCCAGCCCGGAGAAGACCGGCACGCGACCGAGGAGCTGAACCGTGTCCTGACTCGTCGTCGACATGGCGCCCAGGAATACCACACGGCGAGGCTACCGGGGGCGAGGTACCTCGGGGCAAGGGCGCCGCGCCTCGGGCGTCCCGAGCTCAGGCCGTGGGTCGAAAAGCCGGAATAGTTCCGGGAAAGCGACCCCAGGTCACGGCGCGGCCAAGGCGTGCTGCGTTTTTCCGGACTGTCAGGCGTTTCGCAGCACGCCCCGCCGCCCCGAACCCCAGCGCCGCCTCCTCAGGCCAGATCCAGCGTCCGCTCGCGCCGGCGGCGCTGCGCGGCGGCGGCGAGCCACCATGCCACCGCGGCGAGGAGGCCGAGCGGGACGAGGACGGCGAGCGCGATCAGGGCGACCCCGGCGGTGACCTCGAGCACGCGCAGGGCGTCGTGGCCCGCCTTGTGGAGGCCGAAGCCGCCGCCACCGCCCGGGGTCCCGCCCCCGATGGGCGTGGTCGCCTGGATGCTCACGGACACGCGGCTGTAGTCGACCTGGCGACCCAGCGACCGCAATGACGCCTGCGCCTGCGCGATCGTGGCCTGCTCGTTGGCGATCTGCGCTCGCAGCGTGGCGATCTGGGTCGCGAGGGTGGCGGCCGCGAGCTGCGTGCGGAGCCGGGCCAGGGCCGCCTGCGCCCCGGCGATCTGACGCTGGGCGGACACGAAGGACGAGTTGACGTCCTGGGTGTTGTCAGTCCTCGAGATCACGTGCGCGTAGCGCAGCCGTGACAGATCGGTGAGCGCCAGCGGGAGCTGAGCGCTCGGGATGCGGAGCTGGAACTGCGCGCTCGCCCCAGGCAGCGCGGTGCTCGAGACGTTGGAGCGGTCGACGATCCCACTGACGGCGCCGACGACGTTGAAGACGCCCTGGGCCACGGCATCGATCCGGCTCGCGGGGGCTCCGAGCTGGAGGACCGAGGACTGGATGAGCTTGCGGCCGTTGGGGACGGGGGCGGGGGAGAACGTCGCCGGGCCGTTCTGGACCGAGCTCGTGGCCGTCTGGTTGATGACGCCCGCGGCGGCTGGCGCCTTCGCCCCAGCCGCACCATGGATCGCTCGCGTGGTACCAAGGATCGCCTTCGCCGACGACGCAATGTTCTGCGACCCGCCGGCGCCGGCCGCCCCCGGCGCCTTTGCCGACGGCGTCGAGGCCAAAGCCGCGCCATGAGGCACATTCAGGCTCGAAGTTCTCCCGGTCCCACTGCTCGCCACGCCGTGGTTCGTCGACCTCCCCGCCCCGCCGCCCGAAGTCACGCCCACGACCGCGACAACCGCGACAACCGCCGCGGCGGCCGCGCCCATCACCGGCGTCAGGCTCCAGCCCCACCAACGCGACCGGCGGTTCGCCGAGGCGGCGCCGCTCGACGAAACGGCGGCACGGCCCGCCGGCCGCCCGAACCGCGC
>JALYZL010000407.1 GCA_030948875.1 Actinomycetota bacterium | reverse complement strand
TCGAAGGCGTCTACTGGGAGAGCGGGGAGCGCTGGAGCTACGCCGACGCCGCGCTGCGCGGGAGCTCATACCTCAAGCTTCCGAAGCTGCTCCAGTTCTTCTCGGGCAACATCGGCCTGCACCACGTGCACCACCTCAGCGCCCGGATCCCCAACTACAACCTGCAGCAAGCTCACGAGGAGAACCCGATGTTCCACGGTGTGCCGACCCTCTCGCTTGCCGACGGCATCCGCGCCGTGAGGCTCAAGCTCTACGACGAGGACCGCGGGCGGATGGTGACCTTCGCGCAGGCGCGGGCCTGCGTACTCGCCGCCGCGCTACCCCTGCAGCCGGCAGGCGCGCGCGAGGCGGCGCGAACACCAGCGCCCCCGTGATTCAACGCACCGCGCGCCGCCTCTCTCGAGATGACTTCTTAGGTCTGCATCGTGCTCGTCGGACTTGTCCTTGCCGTCGCTTCTGCGTTTGCGACAAGTGCGGCATTCTTGTTCAAGCAGCGTGGGGCGGTGGCGGCTCCCGCGGTCGATGGCCGCCACCCGCTCCGCAGCGCGGGCGGTCTGTTCCACTCGAAATGGTGGACTGTCGGCTGGTTTGTCGCTTTGGGCGCCTGGTTGTTGCACGTCGGCGCGCTCTCGCTCGCCCCGCTGTCGATCGTGCAGGCAGTCCTTTCCGGCGGACTCGTGTTCCTGGCGGTGCTCGCCGAGCGCTTCTTTGGCTTCCACCTCGGCCGCCGGCAATGGATTGGCCTCACGATCACCGCAGCCGGGCTGGTGGTGGTCGGACTCACCAGCGGCAAGCCGCATGGCGGGAGCTCGTCTTTGGCCGCTCTGATCGGTGTCGAGTGCGGAGTGTTGGCGGCCGGCGCCCTGCTCGTCCTCGGCTCGATCAAGCTCGACAACACCCACCGCAACGAGGGCATGATGCTCGCGGTCGCCGCGGGCGCCCTGTTCGGCGTCTCCGATGTCGCGGTCAAGTACTTGACGCGCGCCACGCACGGCGGTGTGCTTGGGCTCGTGAACCCCTGGCTAGGGGCGGCGCTGCTCGCTATGGTCGTGGCGTTCTACGCTTCGGCGCGCAGCCTCCAGCTCGGTCCAGGGCTCGAAGTCATCGCGCTCACCTCCGTGGCCGCCAACGTCGTCGCTATCAGCGGCGGAATCCTGATCTTCCACGACCCCATCGGGCAAGGGCCAACGCAGATCGCGGAGCGTCTGCTCGCGTTCTGCTTTGTGGTCATCGGCGCCGGACTGATGCCAGCGCCGGCCTGCTCAAAGAAGAAACGGCGGACCGCGACGAGCCGCAGCCATGCTGCCCGGCCGCCCGTGTCGAACTCGCCACCGGACCACGGAAAACCCAGTCCCGTGACCGCACAGCGAACGGACGCCGAGCCCGCGCATTCCGCCGCCAGCCTCTCTAGCGGCAGCCTGAGCCGGGATCCAGCGTGAGCACGCAGCTCTCCTGACCGAGCCCCGGCACGTGGCTCGGCGTTACCTCACCAGCCGCGCCGCGTCCTACATCGGCCATCACATCCTCCTGATTCGAGACCCCGGAAGCCGCTCAGGGATTAGGTTGGAAAACGGCGACAGCTCTATCGCGAGCTCAGACGCAAACCATTAGTGCGGGCAGCAGGACTTGACTTCTAAGGCCTAAGCAACCGGGGAGGTCGTGATGTCGGACAAGTCGATTCCTTCGCACCTGCTGGAGATCTCGGGCGGTTGCTGTGAGCGCCGCTCTTTTGTTGCTGCCACTCGCTCGAAGCCTCGCACGGCGCTACGGATAATCGGGCGTGCCGCTCGAAGGATCTGGAGCAGGTCGCGAGGCTCGGGTTGCTGAAAGCGATCGATCGATTCGAGCCTGCTCGCGGTCTTGCGTTCACCTCGTTTGCAGTTCCCACGATCCTCGGAGAGCTTGCGGGTTTAACAAGTGAGACCGGACGCCCCCCGACCGTCACCGAGCTCGCACGGGACCTCGGCTTGACCGAATTGCCTCGCATTGCGATCACGTCGGAGTCGAGGACGTCGCTGTCGCTTCTGGTGCAAAGCACTCGCCGCGCGCGGCCGGCCAGCCCGGTTTCGGCCTGAGGCGGAACTCTAAAGTAACCCACGCGAGAGCCGGCAACAAACGAACCGCTCGAGATACGCGCTAAGCGTTTCATGCGCCACCGCGGGGAACCGCGCAAGCTCCTGCGCGGACGGAGCGTCGGCGAGTCTAACCCTTGACGATCTTGAACGAGAGGCTCTGAGGCTTCGAGCTGTGGCTCGCGGCCGTCGCGGTCAGCGTCGCCCGATAGCCACCCGGCTTCAGCGCCTTGGAGCCGATCCGACCCGAGAACGCGACATGGTTCACGCCCGCGTGGCTGGTGCGCGTGAGCGTACCGCGCGTGAGAACCTGCGTGCACTTCTTCGCCTTGCGCAGCTTGTGGGTGGGCGCGATGCACCGTCCGCCCTTGCGCCGGCCCGGAACGAGCTGGGCGATCACGATCCGCGCGCTCGCCGCCTCGGAGAGCGTGTACCTGAATGTCGTGCCCTGCTTGGGCTTCTTCGCCTTGGCCTTCGCCGCGACTCCGGGCACCGGCGCCGCACCCAGAGCGCGGGCAACGGCGGTGAATACCTCGTCGATCGCGTTCGCGGCAACACCGGAGATCGACGTCGCTCCTGCAGCGGCGGCGAAGACCGTGTTGGTCATTCCGTAGTGCGTGACGACGGGCGCGCTGCCCGCGCCCGGCCCGGGTCCTGGGCCTGCGGCCTGGTAGGCGAACGTGCCTGCAGAGGTCGCCTTGCCGCCGTCGTTGACGACGGAGATCGTCACCGACCCGGTACCCGCCGGGGACACCGCGGTGATCTGCCCGTAGGAACCGACGGTGAAGCTGGCCGCGGGCGTCGAGCCGAAGAGCACCGAGCGCACGTTGTTGGTGAAGCCGAGCCCCGTGATGCTCACCGAGGTGCCGCCCCCTGTTGCCCCGGCGGTAGGGTTGAAGCCGTCGACGCGTGGCGCCGGCGTGTACAGCTCCGCCGTCGCGTCGTCGGTGTCGGGGGCCATCAGGACCTTGCCGCAGTTGCTCCCGCAGACGCTGGGATCCGCCGCGAATTGATTCGGACTGCTCGAGAGAACCACAGCATCGTTGGAGATCGATGCGTCGTAGCCGATGAACCCACGCGGGCTGTTCAGGAGCCCGGCCGGTTCCCACGCTTGGGTGATCGGGTTATAGAGGTCGGCGGATGGGCCTCCCGTGAGCCCGCTGGCATAGAGAACCTTCCCGCTCGGCAGGACGACAGGCGCTACGGGCAGGTGATAGTTCACGAGCGGCCCCGTCTCCGACGACGTACCGGTCGCCGGGTCGTAGAGCTCGGCGGTGAGCAGGGCCTGGGTGCCGGTGATGCCGATACCGCCCGCTATCAGCACCTTTCCGCAGATCGCTCCACATCCGGTGCCCGTGAGCAGCACGGCGCCAGCGCGGGAACGGATCTCGCCGAGCGCACCGCCCGCGCTCCAGAGACCGGTGCTCGGCGAGTACACCTCGGTGGTAGCCGTGTTGAGCGTGGCCGGTGAAGGAACGGTGTTGGCGACCAGACCGCCGGCGGCGAGCACCTGACCGTTCTGGAGCAGCGTGGCGGTATGGTCGTAGCGACCGGTGGCCAGCGCCCCCGCAGTGTTCGTGAAGCTGTTGCTAGCCGGGTCATAGAGCTCGGACTGAGCGAACGCGGGGACCCGGCCGACGCCGCGGCCACCGACGATGAGGACCTGGCCACAGTAGCTCGGCCGCGACGCCCCTGAGCATGCCGGGCCCTCGAGCAACGTCGCCGTGTGCTGTCCCCGAGCCGTCACGAGTGAGCCCGCCGGTGACCAGCTGTTCGTCGCCGGGTCGTAAAGCTCCGCCGAGGCGGTAGCCGCGACCGGGGAGACTGGCAACGTCAGGCCGGAGATGGGTCCCGAATTGGACGAGGTGGCAGAGGACAACAGGCCGCCGGCGACGAGCACCTTGCCGTTCTCGAGCAGCGTGGCGGTGGCTGCGAAGCGCGCCGTGGCCATGGAGCCTGCGCCGCTCCAGGTGCCGGTCTTGGGGTCATAGAGCTCGGCCGAGGCGATAGCAGGGCCCTCCTGGCTCACGCGACCACCGGCCACGAGGACTTTTCCGTTCTGCAGAAGCGTCATCGTCGACATGAAGCGGGGGCCCGGGAGATTGCCGGTGTATCCCCATATGCCCTCGGCGTAGCGGTAGGTGTTGACCGGGTTCGACGGCGAGGTTCCGCTGGCGCCCGTCACCGTCACGGGCGCGTTGGAGGCCGTTTGAGCGGGACTGACTGCGGCGATACTCGTGTCGGAGTTGACCGTGAAGCTCGTGGCCGGAGTGCCTCCAAAGTTCACCGAAGTGGCGCCGCTGAAGCCGTGACCGCTGATCGCCACCGAGGTGCCCGCCGGGCCGCTCCTCGGATAGAGCTTGGTCACCAGCGGCCCCGTGGCGTTGCCCGAGGCTACCTTTGCCACGAAGGCGTCCTGGCTCTTGCTGTCGATGAGTACCTGGACCGGGTTGACGGTGGGGAAGTCGTTGGTGAAGAAGAGGTTTCCGGCCACCAGGGCGCTTCCCGACGAGTCGACCGCCACCCCGAAGACGCGGTCGGCCTCGCCGCCGCCAATGATCGTCGAGTAGGTGAGCGCGTTCCCGGCGGGATTCAGCTTGGCGAGAAATCCGTCGGAGTTCGATCCTCGCGACTCCACCGGGTCGGTCGTCGGGAAGGTGTCCGACTGCGTCTCCCCGCCCACGTAGGCGTCGCCTGCGCTGTCGGTGGCGATCGCGTTGCCCTGGTCAAAGCTCGGGCCGCCGAGGTACGTCGAGTAGACGAGATCGGAGGCGCCGCCGCCTGCTGGGGTCAGCTTGGTCACGTAGCCATCGAACTCGCCCGCCAGCGTTGCCTGAATCGCCCCCTTGGTGGGGAAATTACTGGAGCTCGTCCCTCCGGTCACGAAGAGGTTGCCCGATGAGATCGCGATCCCCGTCCCGTAGTCGGTCCCGCTCCCGCCGAGATAGGTCGAGTAGACGAGATCGGAGGCGCCGGAACCCGCCGGGTTGAGCTCGGTTACGAACGCGTCGATCCCGCTACCCGACGTCGTTTGAAATGCTCCCGTGGTCGTCGGGAACGGGGACGAAGCGGTAAACCCGGCCACGTAGACCTTGCCGGAGGCCACGGCGATCCCGCGGCCACTGTCGATACCTGCGCCGCCGAGATAGGTCGAGTAGAGGCGCGAAGACCCGCCCGCGCCCAGCTCGGTCACCCACGCGTCCTCGGTTCCCCCCGAGGTTGTCTGGAACGCTCCCGTGGTTGTGGGAAACGGCGTCGCCCCCGACGAAGTGGTGTCGCCCGTCACGTAGGCGTCGCCGGACGAATCCACGGCGATCCCGCGGCCGGTGTCGCTTCCGCCGCCGCCGAGATAGGTCGAGTAGACGAGCGCTGACCCCGCCGCGTTGATCTCGGTGACGAAGGCATTGGTGCTGCCCTTGAGCGCTGGGTAGAGCGGATTCTGGGTCGGAAAGTTTGTCGAGTTGGTCGAGCCCGTCACGTAGGCGTTTCCAGACGAGTCGACAGCGATGGCGTTGCCCGACTCGACGTTAGATCCTCCGAGGTAGGTCGAATAGACGAGCGCCGAGCCGGCCGCGCCCAGCTTGGTGACGAAGACGTCCGAAGCGCCGCCCGGCGCAGGCTGAAGCGGGTTCTGGGTGGGAAAGTCCGTCGACGACGTGCTGCCGGTCACGTACGCGTTGCCGGCGCTGTCGGTCGCGATCGCGGTGGCGGCGTCCGTTCCCGTGCCGCCGAGGGGAGTCGCGTAGGACAGGACCGGATCGATCACCAGCGCCTTGGAGCGGTCATAGCTACCGATCTGGAAGCGAACCCGGTCGCGGCCCTCGAGCACGAAGCCCGCCGCTACCTTGTGAATCGCGCCTCCGATGCGCTGAAAGGCGACCGGTCGACGCTGAACCACCGTGCCCGCCGCGGTGGCGACGATAAGGTTTCCTCCCCGGTCGATCTTGAGGCTCTTTGCTCCGGTGAGCGCGAGTGCGATCACGCGCGGGTTGGCTCCAGCGGCTACCTCGAAGTCGTATTCGAGTCTGCCCTGCCTGCCGGAATAGACAAGGTCGATGCCCGGATAGGCGTGGTCGTAGCGAACCGCGCTGTAGCCGGGAACGCGCTGGCGCCACTTGCTCCGGTCGCCGATCAGATAGTTGCTCGATCCCGCCAGGCGACCGACGCCCTCCACCCGCGGATCGCGGCTCGCGCCGATCAGTCGCGTGCGCACCACCGCGCTGCGCACGCCACGTGTCGCTGTGGCGCCGGCGCCATGCGTGACGACCGAGAGCACGGTTCCGGACCCAGTGAGAAAGAGGGTGGAGCCCGGCTGCTGGGAGAAGAACTTGACTCGCGCATCTGTCTGCCCGAGATTGCGCTGGAAGCGCAACGGCAAGGCGGCGAACTCCCGTTTGATCGCCTCCGTGCCCGCGCGAGGAGATGATGTATGACCAACGACACCGGCGTGAGTGCCCACGCTGCTGACCATCACCGCGGCGACGCCGAGGACGCAGAGCGCCCCCAAGAGCCCTACCGTCGGGCGGGCAGAGCGGCGGCGAACGCGCCGATCCCGCCGGGGGTGAGCAACGAGAGGAGTGCGGACACCCGCGGCGCCGACTACGCGATTCATCAGATCCTCTCCTCAGGCTTTGAGGCTCAGCCGACAGCCCACGTTCGCCGCGCTGAGCGGCGGCAGATCATACATGCGACATGCATCTATGTGCTCTTGGCTGTGGCGCGAGATCAGGTCGTCGTCGCCTTGACCATCGGTGAGCGTGGGCCGGCGCGGGCGGTGACGTTATCGAGGGCGGCGATCGCGAAGTAGTAGATGGTGTGCGCGCGCAGGCCGCTGATCATCAGCGTGACCTCGGTCCCGATCGTGGTGATCGCGAAGCGGCACGCGCCATGGCAGAGCGCGTGGGCGGTCGTGAAGTCCTTCGCGCCGGCGATCGGGCTCAGCGACTCCTTGACCAGGTAGCCGGTAGCGCCCGGGGGATTGTTGCCGTTGGTGCCCGGAGCGGTGAAATCGAGCTCGACCTTCGTCGCGCCGCGGACGACGGCTCGTAGACCGGTGACCGGTCCCGGCGTGCGTCCGTAGGTCTTCACGCACTTCCGCCGCCCGCCAGCGAGCTGACGGGCGAGGCGGCGACGAGCTCGCGCCCGCTGGCGCTTCGAGCCCCGGTGGGTGAGCGCTCTGGCGTGCGTCGCGTCGGCCGTCACCTTCGCGAGGCAGCTCCGCCAGCCTCGCTCCCTGGCAGTGTCGGGGTCTGTCGCAGAGATCACCGCCACAGCGTTGACGACTGCAGTCTGTGCCGACGTCGCCGATCCCGTGCTCGGGCCTGCGTCGCTCGCCGTCTCGACGACCCTGATCGTCGAACCGACATCGCTCGGGTCAAGCAGGTAGCTCTGCGTCGTCGCGCCGGCGATCGCGGCGCACGTCGCGCCCGCGCTGTCGCACCGATCCCACTGATACGAGTAGCCCGTCGGGGTCGGCGACCAGGTGCCGTGGGCCTCGCTCAAAACCTGTCCCACGGTCGTCTGTCCCGCGATCGAGGGCAGCAAGCCGTTCACCGGAGCGGGCACGCACAGCTCGCCCCCGTTCCCCGGCACGAGGTTCACGGGACCGGAGGTGTCGGGCGTGTCGGCCGCGCTGTCGCCGACGTTGCGCTCGCTGCAGTAGCCCAGCCGACCGTTGCCGCCGTACCCCCAGCAGCGGACGTCACCGCCGTCAAGGCGCGCGCAGGTGTGCGCGAAGCCGGCGCTGATCGAGACCGCGGTACGCCCCGGACCTAGATTCACCGGCCCGACGGTGTCGGGAGTGTCACTCGGAGTATCGCCGACGCTGCTCGTGTTGCCGTAGCCTAGGCGGCCTTGGGAGCCGTAGCCCCAGCACAGCACGCTGCGGTTATCGAGGATCGCGCACGTGTGGATGCTGCCCGCGCTGATCGCCACCGCGGTGTGCCCGGGTCCGAGGTTCACCGCCGGGAGCATGTCGGGGGTGTCGCTCGAGGTATCGCCGGTGTTCTTCGTACTGCCGTAACCGAGCTGACCGTCGAGGCCATAGCCCCAGCAACGTACGCTGCCGTCGTCGAGGATCGCACACGTATCCGCGTTACCGGCGCTGATCGCCACCGCGGTGTGCCCGGCGCCGAGCTTGACCGGACCGGCGGCGGCGACGCTCAGGTCCGGGACTAGGGTGGAAGTGGGCGTGGCCCCGTCACCGACGCTGGCGGTGTTGCCGTAGCCGAGCTGGCCCTGCACGTTGCGGCCCCAGCACATCACGCTGCCGCCATCGGCGCTGGCCTTAGCGAGGATCACGCACGTGTGGTCGGTGCCGGCGGTGACCGCTACTGCTTTACGCCCGGCGCCGAGATCCACCGGCCCCGATATGTTCGGAGTCACGAACGTTCTGTCGCCGACGTTATTGGTGTCGCCCAAGCCGAGCTGGCCGTCGAAGCCGAAGCCCCAGCACAAGACGCTGCCGTTATCGAGGACGGCGCACGTATGGCCGCCTCCAGCGGCGATCGCTACGGCGGTCCGCCCGGTGCCCAGTTTGACCGGACCTACCGACCCTGGCGTCTGCGTGTCCCCGACGTTGTTCGTGTTGCCGTAGCCGAGCCGGCCCTGGGCGCCGTAGCCCCAGCAGACCACGCTGCTGTCGTTGCGGATCACGCACGTGTGAGCGTCGCCGGAGCTGATCGCCGTCGCCGTGAAACCCGCGCCGATATCCACCGGCCCCACCGACGCTGGCGTGTCCGTTGTCCCGACCGTGGTCACCCCGGGATAGCCGAGCTCGCCCTCGCGACCGTAGCCCCAGCAGCGCACCTGGCCGCCGCTCACGATCGCGCAGCTGAAACTCGCGCCCACGTCGAGCTGCCCCGCCACCGGCACCCCGGGCTCAGACGCCTGCTCGCCCAGCGCTCCGCCGGGAACGAGCATGGCGACGGCCAGGAGCACGACGCCGAGCCGGCCGAGCGCGGACGCGCCCGCAACGCAGATGTGGCGGCGCACCTGGGGTCTAGAGATGCGGTTTGGGCCCTTCGATCCGATTCCGGCGCGAAGCATGCCAGATCCGTTTCGCGGCGTATGACGCCGCCCGTAGCTACCGGCCTACGCGCTCGCCGACGAGCCTGTGCGCGATCTCGCCGATCGCCACGATCCCGGGCGAATCAGCCCCATCCAAATCCAAAGGCGACACCCCAGCCCGCTCCGCCTCAGGGAACCGCTCATCAAACGGAACCACCCCAGCCACCTCCAAATCATGCTTCGCCGCGAACTCAGACAC
>JALYZL010000392.1 GCA_030948875.1 Actinomycetota bacterium | reverse complement strand
CCGCGTAAAACACATAGCTCGCGATCAGCATGAACGGCTTCCACAACACCGGCCGCGACATCAACGCCCACGAGAGCGCGAGGACGATGGAAAAGAAGATGCCGAACTGAACAGAAGGAAAAAGCATCGAAAGCCAGCGCGTGCCGCCCGCGGCCCCGCCGGGCGACTCGCGAGCGCGGACAGTAGCCGGTGCTCAGGACAATCGCTATCCGGACCCGTGCCCGAGCCGGGTACGCACGATCTGGGCGACGATCGGCGAGAGCGCGTGCGCGATGAGCTTGTAACCCGCCGCGGTCGGGTGGACACCGTCGACGACCACAAGCCCTTGCCGCTCGGCCGCCGCGGGACTGGCCCACAGGTGCGTGAGCACCTTCGTGTACGTGCAGCCTGCCCGGCGCGCGACGGTTTGGTCGAGGCCCGAGACCATCGTGACCACCGACCGCGGAACCGGCAGCGGCGTCGGCGCGACGATCAGGCAGGCGCCGCCGTTCGCGCGGGCGATGCGGGCTCGGGCCGTCACGGCGTTCAGGTACGGGGTCGACAGCGCCTTTCCGCCGACGACCTCGCCGAGGTAGCCGTAGAGAAACACCGAGATGTCGTATCGCCGCTCGAGCAGCGACTGCTGGACGCGCGTGGTGAAGCCGTCCCAGGGGAGCTTGCCCGAGTGGCCGAGGTTGTCCACCTCGACCTGCACCTGCGCCGGGGATACGGGGCGCTGGGCGACGGCGCCGTCGAACCAGAGCGCTCCGCAGCTCGGACCGTGGATCGTCAGCTCGTTGCGGCCGGCCGGCAGCGCGAGCGGCGTCTCTGTATCGGTTGGCGGACCGGGTCGGTAGGTGTCGATCGTCCAGGTCTGACCGGCTCCGGTCACCGAGAAGGGGCAGTGGAGGTTCGTCGAGCTGTAGAGGATCTTGACCTCGGGGTCGCTCACCGCGACGGTCGCGCTCGCCTGCGGCGACGTGGTGACGGCGCTGTATTCGCTCGGACCGTCGTACGCGGGGGTGGTCCCGTACCCGATCATCACCCATCCCGCCGGCGGGTTCGGCCCGGTGCCGAGCCCGACCCACCGGTTGAAGCGCCAGCGGAAGGGTGCGGCCGGGATCAAGCCGACGCCACCGGGCGCGAAGCCGAGTGACGACTCGGCGCGCGAGAGCTGGGGCGCCAGGCCGTACTGGAGAAAGTTCGAAACGAGCAAGCTCTCGGTGACGGAGTCCCCGAAGAGGGCGACCGTGACGCGGGCGCCCGGGCGGCGCGAGGCCCCGGCGGCCGAGGCGATTCCGATCACGGCGGCGCACAGAGCTGCCGCTAGGAGCACTGCCGGGAGGAGCGCGCGGCGCCGGCCGGGCACCGAGGCGCGAGCGCAATCGCCTGCCTGCAGCCTCATGTCAGCCACCCGACGCGCACGTCATATGAGATGCGATCGCCTGCCACGAACCCGTGTAGCATGATCGCTCGGCGATGGAGATGCGCTGGAAGCAGAGGATGGTTCAGGCGGGGGCTGGAGTTGGTGCCGCGGCTTTGGTAGCGCTGCCGCTGACGTGGACCGCTGCGGCGATGGCCTCCGCGCCGATCGCGCGTGCCGCCTCCGGGTGCAGCCTCGTCGGCAAGTACGACAAGCTCGGACCGACTTACGTCGAGCAGCTCAAGGTCTCGAACACGGGCTGCACGACGGGCGTGAACGTGGTCAAGGCCTACAACCAATGCCGTGTCAAGGCCGGCGGCGCCAAGGGGCACTGCCACTCGAAGATCCTCGGGTACAGCTGCTCGGAGAACCGGACCTCGAGTCCCACGCAGTTCGTCGCAAAGGCGCAGTGCACGAGCGGGCACAAGGTCGTGACGTTCGTGTACACCCAGTTCACCTAGCGCCGGCTCGCCGGCGCGCGCGGGGCCGATGACCTGTGCGGTCGCTGCTCAATGCTCGCGGGCGCGACCCGGGGCGGTCGCTGCGGCGACGCCGGTGCTGGGATGGTCCGCCGCCGGCCGGGCGGCTAGGATGGTTGCGGGCTGCCCTGGCGAGCGGCACGTTTTCGACCTTGCTGCATGTGCGTGGCCGAGGTCTGACTTCGTGCCAGAGCTGAACCGGCGGCGGTGCCGGACATCCGGGAGAAGGGAACCGTTGCATGAGGCTCGCTCGTCACCGTTCATCAGATACGTACAGGTCGTCGCTTGGCCGGGGGTTGGGCGGGGCCGTGAAGATGTCGTGGGTCACGCTCGATCGGATCTGCGAGGAGCAGATGCGCTCCGACGCGAAGATCCGCCGGCTGCTTGAGGACAGCGGCAGGCCGCTGCGTTCCCACGCCGCGCAGATGAGCGACGGGCAGCTCTTGGAGCGGCTGCGCGGCTTCGGCTTTGATCTGGATCGCGCCGGGATCGAGTGGTTGTGCGAGGGTGCGCTCTCGGCCCAGGAGGTCGCGGACGGGCTGCTGGATCGCTGCGATCTTCGCAGCGTGGAGGAGCGGATCGAGGGGGACTGGATCTGGATCTGCGTGATCTCGCTGTGGCAGCGCTGGTGGCCGGAGAAGGTCTGTCTAGAGCTTCTGGACGACAGGGTCCAGTCCGGTTATCGCGCGCTTGAGCGCGGGGATACGGCGGCTGCGGCAGCAACCTGGCTTCGGGCGTGGTCTGACGTGGTCGGACTCTGCACGATCACGGGTATCGGCTCGATCGATGCGTTTGATGAGCGCTTTCCGATGACGCAGTCGCTGTTCAACTGGAGCCAGGACCTGGAAGATGCTCTGTGGAACGCGGGGCTCGATGATCCTGACGTGCTGCGCGCCAGGGTCGCCGTCTGCGAGGACGCGTTGCGGAGGTTCCCCGATGAAGAGCGGCTGATGGTCGAGAATCGCCGACGGGCGCTGGCGGAGTCTTACTTCGAGCTCGGCGAGAAGGACAGAGCCGAGGCGCTGTTCGACCAATGGCTTGCTGAGGATCCGCGCTGGGGGTGGGGATGGATCGGCTGGGCCGACCTGTACTTCTTCATGCACAGCCGACCGAAGGACTATCCGAAGGCCGAGGAGCTACTGCGCCGCGGATACTCCACGCCGGGCGTGCGAGACCACGAGGAGATCGCGCAGCGGCTCGCACGGCTGTATGAAGAGACCGGCCGTGGCGGGCAGGCGCGGGAGGTCGCCCCTGACGCCAAGCGGCATCGGCCAGCGAGCTCTGGGCTGAGCGTCCGGCGGACGATCGAGCTCGTCGAGGAACCCGAGCGCGCCGTCGGACACGACAGAACGACGGTTACGTTCGAAGACGAGGGGCTCCCCCTCGACCGGCTCGAGGAGATCGTGGGAGCGCTACAGGCGCCACGACGACCGACCCCCCGGGCGGCCAAGGTTGGGCGCAACTCCCCCTGTCCCTGCGGGAGCGGGCGGAAGTTCAAGAAGTGCTGCGGCTCCGACAAGCCGCCAGGCGGCTGACCGGCACCGGAAGCCGTCGACTCGGCGGCGCGCTTGACCGCCCGCCGCCGACTGCGCAAGGGAGGGCTCCGACTGGACCAGCGGTCGAGTATCGCGGTGCTACGCGAGCAGGGCGTCGATTTGGCCGACGGCCTGTCGCAGGCCGTCGACTACGCCCGTGCTCATCAGCTTCTCCATGCCCTCGCGGGATTCGAACGTCAAATGCATCTCCATCCGTGCGCTGCCGTCGCGCTCGGTGAGCCGGACTCTGACCGTGATGAGCGGCATGTCCGCGATCCGCCTCCCGTCCTGGTCGGCGAAGGCGTCGGTGAACTCCAGCGACGTCGGCGGATCGACGGCCGTGACGCGCCACACGCCCCACGTTGCGCGGTCCGGGCCGGTCATGACGTACGTGGCCTCGCCGCCCGGGGTGAGGTCAAGCGTCTCGAAGTTCGCCGGGTCCGTCGGGGGGCCCCACCAGCGTTCGAGCTCGCGCGGATCCGACCACAGGTCCCACACCCGTTCGATCGGGGCGTCGAAGTCGGCGATCAGGGTGATCGTCAGGTTGTCGTAGTCCGTGTCGACACTGGTGATGCTCAACCCGTTCCTCCGATCGCTGGGTTCCTATCCTCTTCGTCCGCGCCCTCGGCGAGCAGGGCCGACATCCGGTCCACTCGCCCACGCCAGGTCGCCTCGAGGTCGTCGAGGGCCTGCCGGGCGCGGGCGACCGCGCTGGCATCGGTGCGCACGAGCTGCTCGCGCCCGTGGCGCTTCTTGGTGACCAGGCCGGCCCGCTCGAGCACGGCGACGTGCTTCTGCACCGCCGCGAAACTCATCGGGTAAGCCCGCGCGAGGCCCGACACCGAGGGGTCGCCGCCGGCGCAGCGGCGAAGGATGTCGCGACGGGTCGGGTCGGCCAGGGCATGGAACAGCCCGTCGACCGCATCCTCGCTCAGCTCACCTACAACCATCTGGTGGTAGGTTACCGCGCCAGTCGCCCGTTTGCGGCCGGGGAGATCCAAGCCGAGTCCACATACGACTGGAGGAAACGCCGTGTCCGCGACCGTTCTTTACATGTCCATGTCCCTCGACGGATTCATCGCCGGCCCCAATGCGGGACCGGGCAACGGCCTCGGCGACGGCGGAGAACGCCTGCACGAGTGGTTCTTCAACGGCCAGATGCCCGTCAACGGCCAGATCTTCGACGAGTTCATGGCGACCGGCGCGGTCGTTGCCGGCCGCGGGACCTTCGAGCCGGCGGACGGCTGGGGCGGCGACCATCACGACGGCGTGCCGATCTGGATCCTGAGCCGCCGCGAGCCCGGCATCGACGTGAGCCAGTGGCCGCTGGTCACCTATACAGACGACGTCAAGACCGCGATGATCGAGGCCAAGCGAGCCGCGGGCGAGAAGAGGGTGCTGGTCCACGGCGCCGCAACCGCGCAACTCGCGCTCGCTGCCGGTCTCCTCGACGAGCTCGAGATCCATCTCATCCCAGTGCTCCTCGGGCAAGGGCGCTGCCTGTTCGACAACCTCGGGCCCGAGCACATCGAGCTACGGCGCACCCGGATCCTCGAGGGCGAGGACGGTGTCACCCACATGCACTACCGCGTCCAGCACTGAACACAGCGTGGCCCCGCCTTCCCTCCCAGGGCGACCGGAGGCGTCCCCAGCGCGCGACTCACGCCCGACCACGTCCAAGGCCGCGTCGACGCTGCCGGCTACTTCATCGTCACTGGCCTATCGCCGCTCGCGCCGCTCGCCGCTGGTCTGCTCCTCAGCGCTGGCGGCGGCCTCAGCACGCTCCTACCATCGCCGCGGCCATGAGCGCAACCACCCTCGCCGCGACCGCGAGCCGGACCATGCGCGCGATCCCACAGCTTGGTCAGCAGCGGGGCGCGCGGGCGCCACAGGAGCCAGTTGATCGCAACCCTCGCGTTTTCCGGTAGTCGCTCTGATGGCGTCTGCGCCGGCGCCCGCAACGCCCACCGCGGCACCGACGATCCCGGCGCCGATCAGCACCGCGCCAACCAGTAGAACCCGGCCCAGAACTGACGGCCGAAGGCGAGGAAATGGATTCCCACCACGGTCGCGACCCAGGCGATGATGTACTCGCGGTGTCCAATGACGCCGAGGAGCACGTTCCCGCCGATCAGGGCCACAACTTCAAGGGCAACGATTCGTCGATAGGCGGCCGACGAGAACATTGCCATCGGGCCCGATCCTCCTGCTGGAGCGGTGCGCCCCAGCCCGGCGCACCCGATGATGATGAGCGCCCCGACCACGATGCCGGCGACCCGGACCGCCGTCGAAGCCGCTCCAGACAGCCCCGAGGCGGCCCACAGGGCCCAAGCAAGGCCGAACCCGCCTGAGATCGTCGCCCCCACCAGGGCGCCCTTGGTGCTAGGCATGGTCTCGACGCTGCTCATCATCTCGAGGCTACCCACGGAGATGGCCGTCTCCACGGACTGATCGCCGCGATCAGCCTGTTCGTCGCCGGCGGCTCGACGATCGTCAGAGTTCGGCTCTCGTGAGTACTCCGTGGGACACGCGCACCTATGACCTGTCGCGCCAGCCGCGGCCCGCGTGGGCCTCGGAGGTCCTCGGACGGCTCGAGGGGATCGCGCTCGACGCAAACGTATGGATGTCGGGTACGGCACCCGTGGCGCGTGCCGGAGGCGCTCGGCTCGCGCCATTCTCGACCTCGAGCTTGACGAGCCTCGACGCCATCGTCTCGACGGCGATGTTGCACTGGGTCACCGACCACGATCGCCTGTAGGACCGGCTGGCTCAGGCGCTGAGGCCGGGCCGTGTGGCGGGTCCGGAAGAAACGCAGCGGGGCCTGCGTGCGGCTGGCTTCACCACAACCCGATGTTGGTTGGAGGAGCGCTTAGACCGTAGCGACCGGGGCGGTGACTGCGTACAGGAGCCGCCGAAGCGCAGCGACGTCGCCGGCGACGACGACGCTACCGTCGGACACGGCGGCGTCGAGTTTTCCTGGGGTCTCGAGCAACGCGTTGAGCGTTGCCGGGTCGGCGCGAAGCGACGCGCTCGGGCTGCCGGGTTCGCCGGGCTGCAAATGCAGTCGTCCGGCCTCGGTTCGGACGGCCCAGATGCGGTCGTCGAGCTCGAGCCGATACCTGGTGGGTGGCTCCCCGGGGGCAGGGCGAGCTGCCGTCCGCAGGAAGATGAGAACGGAGGTAGCGCTCAGTGTCGTGGGCAGGGGTGGGAGCGCGACCCGTAGGCCCCAGTCGCCCAGCGCGAGCAGGATCGGCTCGAGATCTCGTCCCCATTCGGTCAGCTCGTACACCCACGAACCGGCCGGCGCGGGCAGTTTGCGGCGGCGGATGACGCCGCGGCTCTCCAGCTCGCGCAGCCGGTCAGCTACCAGGTTCGAGCTCGCGTTGGGCAGCGCATGGCGTAAGTCGGAGAAGCGTTGCGGTCCGAGCAGCAGCTCGCGCACGACGAGCAGGGCCCAGCGTTCCCCGACGACATCGAGGGCGCGGGCGATCGCGCAGGCGTCGCCGTAGCTGCGAGTGGTCGGCATAGCTCGACGTTACTAACTCCCGCTCGGAATGACAACTACCTAATTGTTCTTAACAACTCATCTGGTAGGGTGCGGCGTGAGGCACTTCGATTGACGGAAAGGATCAGCCATGGGAAACCCCGTTGTGCATTTCGAGATCACCGGGACCGACCCGAATCTCCTCCGTGAGTACTACGGCAAGCTGTTCGGGTGGGAGTTCGACACGAGCGGCCCGGTCGCGCCTGCCGTGTCCGAGCCAGGTAACTACGGGTTCACCGATGGAAACACGACCAGCGACGGCATCGGGATTCCCGGCGGCGTCGGCGGCGGAAGCAGCTACGCGGGCCACGCGATCTTCTACGTCGGGGTCCCCGACGTCGAGCTCGCGCTGCAGAAGGCCGAAGGTCTCGGCGGGGCGCGCGTGATGGGGCCCGAGCAGAACCCGGGCACGGACCTCGTCGTGGGCCACTTCACCGACCCGGCAGGTCACCTGATCGGCCTCGCGAGCGTGGTCTAGCTCCGCGTGGGCCAGGCTTGTTGCCTGACGGCTCGGAGCACCGGGCGCTCGCCGATGGCATGAGCGATCTGCCGCGAGGCGAGATCTGCCGGGACGCGAGCAGCCTGCGGCGTTCGTGGCCATCGGCGCTGGATAGTTGCTTGTTGCTGCGGGAGCCAGGTGCGTCCGGGCGGGCCGGTCGGCGTCCCTGCGGCCCCCGAGCCATGGAGCAGGCGGCCGCCCCGAACAGATTGCGATGCTGAGTAGCAATCGGACACACCGGACGCAAGCTGTGCAGGCAGCCATTGGCAGCGTGGTGTTCTTCGCGGGTAATCCGGGGATGATGGGCGCTGTTGTCCCGTTGCTGCTCACTTTTCATCCCGCCATATCCCTGCCCCAACACAACGGCAGGGCGGCGGCAACGTTTCCGCGATGCGACCTTCAGATCAGTGCGAGCCGGGGCCCGACGGGAGAGCGACCTACTTGATGTGGAGCGTGACGGTCCCCAGCTTTGTCAGGGCCGGCAACGTCGAGGGCTTCTTGAGGGCGATTACCAGCACCTGCACGCGGAGCGCGCCGCGCGCCGCTAGCAGTGTCCGACCGGCCTTGTTGAGCGACAGCCTGATCATGCGGTTATTGCCAGGGCCGATCGTGAAGCGCACCAAACCGATGGTGCCGCTGGCCCCGGCCTGGGCTTCAGCCGCGTCTTGGCAGGATTGTGGGCCCGGGCAATCGAAGCTGAACGTCACTGCCCGGCTGGAGCTCGCGGAGACCTTCGGCGGCAGAAGCCAGATCTTCAGCGTCAAGGTGCCCGCGACACCGTTGTCCTGCTGGTAGCTGACCGTCAGCAGCGGATAACCGAACTCCTGCTGTGGGCTGATTGTGACGGTCATCGTCCCGCCGATCCTGAGGCTCCCGGCCCGCACGTGCATCGGACCGGCGAACGCGGTCCCGGATTGGTTGAGCGTCCCCATGAAGCTGCCGACCAAGCCCTCTTGGAGGCTCCCGATGTCCGTGCCCCAGGTAGCGGTCAGCGTCCTCCGGTCAGCGCTCATGTTCAGCTGGTAGGCAGAGAGCGTATAGCTCGAGTTGAGCCATTCACCGCTGAGATCCTGTGCTGTCGCGGCGCGCGCAGGGGAGACCACCAGTCCAAGCGCGAGGAGCGCGAAGAGACCCGTCACCGCGACGGCGCGAAGTACCGAGCGCCGCCATGTATCGGACAAGGCCAGCATCGAGCGCTCGGTCGACGTGTCCCCAAGGAGCCGCACCAGAAGAATCTACATCAGAACAGGGGCGCAGATCCCTCTGCGCCCAGCCTAGGGTCAGTCGGGCAGACGATGTCGGATACCCGGGAAGCGCGCGAAATCGCGATCGTAGGACACGATGTCGGCACCGTGCTCGAGCGCGAGCGCTGCGAGGTGGGCGTCAGTCGTCAGATTTCCCGCCGTGCCCGTGTCGCGCAAAAGCCCACGGAGCAGGCTGGCGTGACGCGGGGTCGGCTGAGCCACCACGGTGGCCGGCGCCGCGAGCCAGGCCTCGACCTGGCTCGTCGCGTCCTCGGTGGTCATAGCGCTGGGAAAAATGGAAGCGTTCGTCCCGAGGCGCACGAAGGCCAGCAGCGCGATCCACGCCAGCCCGACCGCCTCCGTTCCGGCGAGCGAGGTGTCCAACCACGAGCGCGAGCGTTCGTGCTTAATGCCCGCACGATCGACGGCGTAAAGCAGCACATTCGCGTCGACGATGACCAACCCGGGTCACCGACCTTCGGCCAGACGGCGAGCCAGCGCCTCATCCTCAAGCTCCGCGGCCATGCTCAGCGCCCTGGTCACGTCCACACGAGGCGGGCCTATTGTGCGCGGCGTCGTGTACTGGCGACCGCCCGGCTCAGCTGATCCGAGACCTGCGCGAATGGCCTCATTGACTGCGTCCTTGAACGACAGCCCGCGTTCACGCATCGTCCGCTCGATGAGCATACGAGTGTCAGGGTCGAGCGTAACCGTCGTCCGCATCCGTGCATCATAGCATCAGTAGTCATGATGTTCTGATGCGTTCGGACGTCGGTCAACGCTCACACGACGATCGACGGACAGGACACCATCAAGATCGTGTTCGCCAACGTCGCGCCGAGCACACCGGGCTGCTAACGACCGGGCCGGCTTACGGCTGTGAAGAGCCCTCGTCGGCGTCTGCAGGGAGCCCCTTTCGCTGAGGTGCGGACTCCCGGCTATCGGACATGTTCTGTTTGACCGAATCGAAGATCGTCAACCCCTGGCCGACGAGCCCGGCGGCTATCTCACCTAGACCGTCGGCACCGTTGAGCACGTTGATGTTGGCGTTGGCAAGACCAGCGGCAGCCTCTCTGACGATCTGCGGTAGCTGATCGATCAACATCCGGTCGAGCGCAACGCGGTTATAGGACGCGGCCGCCTCGGCCTGGATCTTCATTCGCTCAGCGTCCGCCTTCGCGATCACGCGGACCTTCTCCGCGTCCGCCTCGGCGGGCTTGACGACCTCTGCCACCAACTGCTGCTGACGTAGCCGTGCCTGGCGCTCCGCGAGCTCGGTCTGCGTCGCAATGACCTCGCGTTGGGCGCTGGCTTGGGCTAGCGGCCCTGCCTGAGCCGCCTCCGCCTGGGCCTTGTCAACCTCGGCCTTGTACTGCGCCTGCACGATCGCAGTCTGCCTTGCATATTCGGCCTGCCTGCGTTGGGACTCCTGTTCGGCCTCGGCCGCCGCCTGGTTGGCCTGGGCCTGCGCGATCTTCGCCTGGCGTTGGATCGCCGCGTTGTGCGGCGAAGCCATCGCGGTGATGTAGCCCGCGCCCAGATCATCGATCGATTGGATCTGCAGCGAGTCGACGATCAAGCCCATCTTCACCATCTCGGCCTTCGATCCGTCAAGCACCTCGGTCGCCAGCTTCTGCCGTTCGGTGACGATCTCCTCCACGGTCATCGAGCCCACGATCGAGCGCAGGTGCCCTGCGAAAATCCGTCCGGCCAGCACGGTCATCTGATCCTGATCAGACAGGAACCGCTGCGCCGCGTTCACGATGCTCTCGGGGTCATTGCCGACCTTGAACGCGATCACTGCGCGGACTTCGAGCGTGATCCCCTGCTTGGTGACGCACTGTTCGGCGACCTCCGCCTCGCGCATCGCCAGCGTTAGGAAGCTCACCTGCCGCACGAGCGGCATCGCGAACGCGCCATGACCGGTGACCACCCGGAATGGGGTCCCGTCCCTTCCCGACTTTCCACCGGAGATCAGCATCGCCTCGTCAGGCGCCGGCACGCGGTAGCCAAGCATTACTGCCTCCTCTCCAGGACTACGTATTCACCGTCCCGCCAGGGTCGACAGAAGGATCGACCCATTCCATCACATCGACTGTCCGCTCGCCGCGGGAATCGAACACGAGCACAGTTGTTCCCTTCTTGAGCGGCTTCTCCGACCAGGCCAGATATGCCTCGGTCCCGCCGCGCATGGCGACCAGCACCTCGCCAGGCCCGCCCTCCCCGCGGGTCGCTACGATCAGCGTTCCAGTATGGCCGACCGCCGACTCGTCCGAAGTCACGAGCGCTTTTTACCATGACGATGGGGAACTCGACGATGTCAAGATGTGCGCCGGCTCGAGTCCGGCAGCGGTACCTCGAGCCTCTGCGACCCGAAGCGGTTGGGTCCCCCGTGACGACCACGGCTTGGGCGTCGCTCGAGCGACGGCTCGCCGTCGAGCAGACTGCTGATCTGCTCGAGGGTGAAGCCGAACTCGCGTAGCGCCAGCAGCCGGTGCAAGCGGACGAGCTAGTGCACACCACAGGACCGGTAACCGGTCTCAGAGTCAACTCGCTCGGGCACGAGTCGCCCAAGCATCAGCGCAGACTAACGACGCTTCCAACGCCTCCCTGTGACCATCGACGACCGCGACAGATCTGAGGCTTCGAGCGGAACGCCGAGGCGTTGCCCGGCCGTCTCAGCAACCCAGGCTAAGGCTGAGCGAACACCAGATCTCGACTGGCGGTTCCGCTGCTAGGCGGCGACCTTCCCTGTGCGCGAGGCTTCAGTCGACCGATCCCGCCGGCACCACCCATTGGCACGACTGCCCGGTGACAACCGCGATCCGATCGAAGTCCGCGTCGTAATGCAGCACGTTGAGGTTTCGCGCCTCGGCGGCCGCCGCGATCAGCAGATCCGGGATCTTGCGGCCCCGCTGATGCTTAGCCGCCAGCAGGCGCTGAACCTGACGGGCGCGTCGCACATGATCGGCAGTCGTCTCAACCATCTCAAATACCTCTAGCGCCTCCGCCAGCCGATCCCATTCGGGTGCGCTGCGCGCGGAGTAGCCGACCTCGAGGTCGCTGATCCCGGCGCGCGCAAGCTCGCCACGCTCGACCATCGGCTCGATCACCTCGCGAATCGTGGCCCGGCTCAAGCGAGTCAGCACGCTCGAGTCGACCAAATGGGTCAGCGCCACGCGTTCTCGCGCCCGGCCAGATCGGCTCGGCCAAGCACGTCAAGGCGCTTCTTCACAGTCCAGGCGTGGTCTCCGCTGGCGCGGCGAAGCGCTCCGTTCACGGTGTCCTTGATCGTGTCGGTGCCGAGCGTGAAGCGAGCAGCTTTGAGCGCGTCCTCATCGATGTCTACGAGATGTTTACTCACAACCCTAGTATATACAAGAGCACCGTCGTATATCTCACCCTGCCAGCGCCCATTCGGGGGTCCTTGGCAAGCAGGGCCCACCGCTCATTCGGGGCGTCCGCATGGAGGCCGGCGGAATTGACGATCGCGTCTCAGTGCGCCAAAGGTTCACCGGACGGCGTGTTGGATCTCCGCTTGGTGGGGGCCGCGCGGGAGCCCCGGCCGCGCGTGTGGGGTGCCGTTCGGTCTTGACGACGGCACCTCCCGCTCGCATCCAGCGTCGAGGAGTAGTCTCGTCTCCGAGCTTGTCCGGCGCGACGAGGCGCTACCGAGAGGTCTGACCACAAGGTGTTCGAGCGATTCACCGAGGAGGCCCGCCAAGTCGTTGTTCTGGCGCAGCAAGAGGCGCGGACTCTCAACCACAGCTACATCGGTCCCGAACACATCCTGCTCGGCGTGGCGCGTGAGAACGAAGGCGTGGCCGCGCGGATTTTGCTCAGCTTTGGCGCGGATTCCGAGATGGTCCGCAACGAGGTGATCCGGGCGCTGCCAGGAACAGGCAGTCCGCTGCGCGGCAATGTCGTACCGATCGAACCGCGACAGGGGCTCGACGCCGGATGGCTCGGCGGGTTAGGCCCGCTCCTTGACCGTTTGGGCGCCGACATCCGGCACGAGCTTGGACGCGAACCGGATCTCGGCGATCTTCTGCTCGCACTCGCGTGTGCGCATGACACTGTTGCAGCCCGTGCGCTGAGCGGGCTGGGGGTTGAACCCGACGCGCTGTCGGGCACGATCGAGCGTGTCCGGCATCAGAACCCTGGGCCGCGGGAGGAGCTCATGCGCAAGATCCACGCGACGTGTCGGGCTAAGGAGCAGGCGATCGAAGCCCAAGAATTCGAGAACGCCGCCGGACTACGCGACCAAGAGCGCAAACTTCGTGAGCAGGCGCGAACGCAGACACTCGTGCCGTCCGAGGTGCTGAGGGAAGTCCACCGCCACCTCAATATTCCCGGCTCGCCTGACCCTGACGACACTGCGAAAAACCCGCCAGACAGCGAGTAATCACCGCCCCGAAGTCGGCAGCGTCTCAGTTCCCAAACCACCAGCGGACACAGTCTGTCCGATTTACGTTAGATGCGGTTCGCGCGCCTGAGCGACCCTGGCATGGCCGGGGGCTATGCGTTGGCCTCTGTGTTAGACGCGGTCGATGCGGGTCGTGGTCGCCGCGGCGCAGCGCATTAGTCGCGGTCAGGAGCGGTGAGCGCCGCGTCTTAAGGACCGTCGTGGTGTGGCGGTGCGGTCGCTGACCGAGCACTGAAGGGTGGGAAGGCTGACCATGCCTCTCCGCGATGTGGTCGAGGATCTGTTGGATTATCTCTGCCGGTTCGATGTCCCCGCGCGCGCACGCGTCAACGATGTGATCAACGCAATTCTACCGGCCGGATGGCGGTGTCTTGGGCGGTCAGCCATCCTCGTTCGAGTTGCTCGGGCGTCGGCCCCGGGCTTCCTCAGCGCAACCGCGAGTCGCCCCGACGATGGTACTTCCAGGCTCGCTGGCAATGGGCATGGAAGACCGGCGGCGTACTAGGCTCCGGTGCCCTCACTCGGCTGGGCACGTGGTCGTGGTACCTCGTCCCGCTGAGCGCGGCAACGGGCTCGTTGTGGCAATGTGCGGCCATCTGGGCAATGTACGGCGGCCTGATAGTTGGGCTTTCTACAGCGGCGGGTCGGTCTCGCTTCTTCGGGCCGATTGCAGGTCGAGCGGTTTCCCCTGACCGGCTCGTGGGAAAGTCCACAAACCGTGCGCAGGTATTGCGCTGGAATAGGTACAGCGGAGTGCTGCGTCCTCGCGTTGCTCGCACAATGACCGGGTTCGGTCCGTTAACCATGTGGCGACGGTTCGTCGCGGTTGCCGGGTGGGCAGTCGCGTGTGTCGCATGTGGCGCTGTGCAGCATCGCGAAGCCGCCAGCGACACGCCGGCGCCGACGCTCACCTGTTCCGATTCCATCTACACGGCGAGCCTGCGGCCGGGCGCTATCCCAAAGGAGTTCAAAGCGATCGTCATCGGTCCGGCGATCTTCAACGTCCTTCAAGAGGCGCGGGACCCTTCGTTGCTCGAACGCTCAGGAGCACTGCTGGTGTACAAGTCGCCCTTGACCATCGCCGCCACCGGCGAAGTGACGATCACGGCGTCGAGCGTGCACGCCGGCCGTATCGTCGTGCTTTACGGCAAGGATGTTCCCTACAAATTGGCAACCGGTAAACCGCACATGGCTGCATTCCCCGTTGCGGATCACTTTCGACTGTGCGGCTACGCAGGCCGAGCGCTCCGAGTTCCGCAGTTTGCCGGCGGTTTCGGCGTATCACGACCCGGTTGCTACCGCATCGAGGTCGAGCGCGGGAGGCGCTCGACATCACGGGTCGTATCCCTCGGTGCGGGCCTCACGTGCGCCGCGAAGGCCTGACCTCCACGTCCGTTGCGATGCGCGGTCCTCGCTCTCTGATCTGACCCTTTCGCGCATCGTGAGAACTAGCGATCACGACAAGTCCGACCGGTGCGAAAACCGATCATCCGCTCGGGCAGCAGATGGCCGGCACGTTGATGTCGGTCGCGATTCCGTCGGCGAGCTTGGAGGCCCCGGTCGGGACCCCGGAAAGTCTGACGGCCGCCGTCTCGCATCACGCTTTGCGGCCGCTCTCCTTGGCTGCCGTCGCGCCGCAGCACCCGTCTGTCGTCTTCGCGGCGACGCGTTACCCGCGCCGCGTCGATCCGCCCACGCCCGAAGCACCAGTGCCGAGCGCCGGATTCGACCCGCTTCAGCCAGTCGCTTCGGAACGAACGGGGGAGGCCTCCAGGCGGGCGGCCGAGAAGCAACCCTCGCGCGATGAGGACTACCGCGCACTCGCATCGGGCGAGAAGACGGTCGCGGAGCTCCAGTTGGAGAAGAGGTGTTTGCTCGTCTCGCGTCGCGCGCTCGGGCTTCGAGGGGACGAGTGAGGCCGCCCCGAAACGCTGCAAACCTGCTCGGCCGCTCGGTCCGGATCCCGTCGTTCGACGACCACACGCCGAACACGGGCGTGGTCGTGTTCATCGATGGCGACGGCGTCGATCGCAAGATCGACTTGCTTCGCGCTCCGCTCGGGCTTCGGGGCGACGACGTGCTCAAGACCGCGGTTCGGACCGTGATCGAAGGCGTAAGCGTCGTCGGAGATGCACCGTTGTGGGCTATGCATCCTGAGCGGTGCATGTAGAGCTGCGTCTACGACGCAAAGATCCTGGGCCGTGTCGACGATCTGGCCCTGCGAAAACTGACGGCCTCGATCATCGCGGCTCGCGAATGGTCGCGGCGTCTCGTCGCGGACACCTCGATCCTCGAGCGGGACCGGATCCGGGCCGTTCTGCGGCTGAACGGGCGGATCTTCCACAAGTGCGACGACGATCTGCACTTCCGCCAGCTGTTCGCGGAGCGAGGGATCGATCCCTGCGATGCCGTCCTCGTCGACGACGCCCGGCTCCCGGACGCATACAGGCACACCCGGTACCCGCAGATGCTGGAGCAGCTGCGCCGGCGACGGACCCACGGATAGCCTGTGTCCAGGAGGATCGCTGGCCCCAATCCGGCCACGTGCGCGACACATCATCCGCGCCGATTCGAGGCCTGGTACCGACATCGAGTAACGGTGTCGGCGACAGCTTCGGCGCGGGGGGTCAGCGTCAACGGTCCGACGTGGTTTTCAAATGCGCTGGCGTCGACCAGGAATGGCCGGTCGAATTGCCAGAAGATCTCTGCCACTTCCAGCGCCTCGACGTTGATCGTGCCCGCCGCTTGCAAGGCGATCTTCGGGCTCGCCTGACGCGAGCCGGATGCAATCCAACGCCAGCCGGGCGGCGGCGGTCCTCTACACCCACCGCAACACGATCCTCCGCCGGCTCGCGAGAGCCGAAGAGCTTGCTCCCGCCCCCTGGATCAGTATGCGTTCGACTCGCCGTGGCACTCGCGGCCCTCCATGCGACGGGACCCGCCGACGGCGCAGGGTGGCCGACGGTTTCGGTTCCCGGACCCCCCCGTTCGTCGACCCCGATCGACGGGTAAGGTTGGCCGATGCTTCGTGATCGGCGCCCGACCCGTCGGTGGCTGGGTCGAGCGGGGCTCGGCCGGGTAGGCGCGACGCTATCGGTGCTGGCGATGACGCTCGTGCTGATGGACACGACCGTGGCCCAGGCGCCCGCCGAGCAGGCCTCCGATCCGGCGTCGCCCGCCGCCGGCCGTCTCGCTGTCGGCGCGTACCACAGTTGCGCGGTCCTGGCCGACGGGAGCCTGCGGTGCTGGGGCTTCGGCGGAAGTGGGCAGCTGGGCCTCGCCAACGCCGACAACGTCGGTGACGACGAGGTCCCGGCGTCGGTGCCCGCGGTGAACTTGGGCGGCGGCCACACCGTGAAGGTGGTGGCGGCGGGCGACTACCACACCTGCGCGATCCTCGACGACGGGACCGTTCGGTGTTGGGGGTTCGGGGGCGACGGACGGCTGGGCTACGGGAACACGAGTAACGTCGCCGACCCGAGCACGGTGGGGCCGGTGGACATCGGCGCCGGGCACACCGCGGTCGCGATCGCCGCCGGCTCGGCGCACACGTGCGTGATCCGCGACGATGGAAACGTGGTGTGCTGGGGCTACGGCGGGAACGGCCAGTTCGACGACGGGCGGCTCGGCTACGGGAACAACGACAACGTCGGGGACGAGGAGACCCCCGGCTCGGTCGGGACCGTGAACCTCGGCGTGGGGCGCACCGCGGTCGCCATCAGCGCCGGGCGCTCGCACACCTGCGCCCTGCTCGACGACGGGACCGTGCGGTGTTGGGGGCGCAACACCAGCGGTCAGCTCGGCTACGGCAACACGACAATCGTCGGGGGCGCGACAACGCTGAACGATGTCACGACGAGCAGCACGCCCGACCAGAGCGGCCCAGTGCAACTCGGCGAGAAGGCGGTCGCGATCAGTGCGGGCGGCGATCACACCTGCGCGATCGTCGTGGACGGCAGCGTGCGCTGCTGGGGCGACGGCGGCGTCGGGCAGCTCGGCTACGGCAATCGCAACATCATCGGCGCCAGCGGGACCCCCGACGCCGCCGGGCCCGTGGACCTCGGTCCCGGGCGCACGGCGGTGGCGATCAGCGCGGGCTTCGCCGACACCTGCGCGATCCTCGACGACGGGTCGGTGCGCTGCTGGGGCCTCGGCACGAGCGGACGGCTCGGATACGGCAACACGAACAACGTCGGCGACACGGACACGCCGGCGGCGGCGGGGCCGGTCGACCTCGGCCCCGGCCGAACCGCGATCGCAATCGCCGCCGGGTTCGACCACACGTGCGCCCGCCTCGACGACGGCAGCGTTCGCTGCTGGGGAGACGGGATCGCCGGCGAGCTCGGGTACTGCAGTCAGGACAATGTCGGCGACGACGCGACCCCGGATACCGCCGGTCCTGTCGACCTGGGGCAATCGGGCGGGGGAGAGGAATGTTCCCATCCGACGCCGACGCCGGCGCCCGCGCTGGCGCCGTCTGCTGCGGTGAGCGGCGTTACACCGGTCGTCGATCCGCTGAGGGTCCAGGCTGCCCGTTGGCGGGCGCTACGGCGATGCCTTGCCGCGGCGGCGAGCCTGCGTCCCCGTGCGAAGCGCCGCGCGCGCAGCGTGTGCTTGTCTCGTTTCGGGCGGACGCCTGCCCGCGTCAGCGGTGTGGCCGTACGCGCGGCGTCGGGTACAGCGGTCGTGCTGTCTTTTGTGGCCACGGGGACCGCCGGCTC
>JALYZL010000389.1 GCA_030948875.1 Actinomycetota bacterium | reverse complement strand
ACCCACGGTCACGCTTCTCGACCAGGCTCCGCGAAACCGTGACGACTCGGTGGCAGCCGTGACGACTCTGCTCATGGGCTGCGTCGAATCTCACCCACGCCCAGCCACATGGGATTTCCCTATCAGTGCGCTAGCGGTGTAGCCGCCGGCTCCGCGTCCGGCCGCCGATCCGGAACGAGCGCGCCTCGTGCTCGAGCCGGAACGAGCGGACAGCAGGTGCGTTGCGCTCGTTGCCAAACGCGATGCCGGGCACGGTGCCGTGCGCCTGCATGCGAAGGAGGATCGCCTCCGCCACCAGTCGTTCGTCGGCGAGGTACATCGAATCCTCGATCAGCTCTCTGAGAACGCGGGTTCGCCTCACGCGTTTATCAACGGATCGTCGCGCCCGTCCCTTTAGCCCGAGTCGTCAAACGTACGACTGGTGCGTCCAGTCGGTCCACGGCGGTCTTCTTGACCGGCAGTCAACAACGTCTAGGTTCTCGACCGCCAGTCAACACGGCTGTCATCACGAGAGGTCACCCGATGCACGCCCTCAGAAACTCGCCCTGGACGCACCTGATGCCCTACGAGGCCCTGGTGGCGCTCGGCGCCGTCCTCGTCGCAGCCGGATCTGAGAGAATCCCCAGCGCGTGGGCAGGACTCTCCTGAACGACTTCCCGCTGTGGCTGCTCGCGGTCGGGTCGATCGTCGCGCCAGGCGCCCTTGCGTTCGGCGGGGCTGTTCTTGCCCGGAAGTTGTTTCCCAGGCTGGCCGGAACCGACTTCAGGGAAACGGGATCCGCGGTGCTGCCGGCAACCCTGGCGGTGTACGGAATTGTCCTGGCATTCGTGATCGTCAACCAGTACACCGACTTCAGCGCTGTGCGCGACGATGTCCAGAGTGAGGCACTGAACCTCGAGGATCTGCACCGTGCCGCGCAGGGGTTCTCTCAACCAACTCATAGTCGGCTTGATGCGGTGCTCACAGACTATGTGCGGACCGTGGGGCTGCAGGAGTGGGACGACCTGGCCCATGGCCGTGACAGCCCCCGCGCCGCGTACGACTTCGACCTGTTGTACGCCACTCTGGTGAGCTACAAACCGACGGAGCCGGCTACAGTCGCCCTGTACCAGGAGGCGTTGGGCTTTCTGCACGATGCACACGTGGGACGGCATCGGCGTGTCGATGCGGCCATCGACACCCTGCCGTCGGTGCTGGTCTGGTTCCTGATCCTCGGAACGGTCGCAACGGTGGCGGCGTCATACATGCTCGGACTCGGCCGCCGGCATCATTTCATTGTCCCTGTAAGCCTCGCCTGTCTGCTGGGGTTCACCCTGCTGCTCTCGATGAAGCTCGACTATCCGTTCTCGGGAAGCGACAAGATTCCGACACGCCACTTCACCGAAGGTGCTCTCGCACCGCTTTTCTACAACGGCCAGGGAAACGTACTCGGCCCTCCGCCCAAGGCAAGGTAATCGCGGGACGTTTCTCTCCATCGCACCGCGGCGGCTCGGGGTCTCCCCTGGTGTGCCTGCACGGCTTCACCGGCACCTGGCGTACGTGGGAGTTGCTGTTGCCGGCGCTCGAGCGCCATCACGACGTGCTTGCCCTCACCCTCCCCGGCCACGTGGGCGGGCCGCCGATCGCCGGTCATGTCACCACGGATGAGATTCTCACGGCGATCGAGCAAAGGATGGACGAGGAGGGCTTCGGGAGCGCGCACCTGGTCGGAAACTCTCTCGGTGGTTACCTCGCCCTCCGGCTCGCCGCGCGCGGCCGCGCGGAATCGGTAGTGGCGCTGGCTCCGGCCGGAGGGTGGCCCGCGGGCGACGAGTCCTTCAAGCGGACCCTCGGGCTGTTTGCGCGCTGGCAGTCCGAGCTCACTGCCATCGCGCCGCACGCCGACGCGATAGTGAGAACCGCTGAGGGTCGACGGGAGGCCACGAAGGTGATCACGTCGAATTTCGATCACATCCCTGACGAGCTCATCGCTCACCAGATGTGCGCCACCGCTAACTGCGAGGGCGTCACGCCGATGATCGACACCGCGCTACGTGAGGGCTACAGCCTCGATGCCGAGCGCATCACCTGTCCGGTACGGATCGTGTGGGGGACGGAGGACAAGCTCCTCGCCTGGCCCTCGACGGCAGCGCGCTACCGAACGGACTGGCTGCCCCACGCGGACTGGGTGGAGCTCGACGGCGTCGGGCACTGCCCCCAGCTCGACGTCCCGCTGGAGACCGCGGAGCTGATCCTCGGCTTCACCGCGCGCTAGCCGCTTCGTCCTGCCGGCCGAGGGCGGTCATGTCGAGGTAATAGTGCGTGCCGCCGACCTGCTCGGTTCCCCGCGCGTAGGTGGAATAGGTGTGGAAGACGCGGTCGCCGTCGCGCAAAAAGCAGCTCGTGCCGTGGAGCTCGAAGGGCTGCTCGAAGTCAAGCGGCGAGCCGATCTCCTCCCACTCGACCTGGGTGCGGTAGTTGTACTCAATCGGGGCGACCCGCTCGTCGAGGGTGACGTGGAAGTCATAGTTGAACTCGCTGCCGTCGGAGGAGTACCAGGGGAAGGTCCAGCCCATCCGTGCCTTGAACGGCTCGATCTTCGCGAGCGGCGCCCGGGAGACGACCGCCATGGTGGTGTCGCGGGCGCGCAGGTGGGCGAGGTTGCCGTATTGGTCGACGCGGCCCGCGCAGCTCGTGCAGCCCTCATCCCAGCTCGGATCGAACATGTAGTGATCGACGATGAGCTGGCGGCGCCCCTCGAACAGGTCGAGCAGCGTCGCCGGGCCGGTCGGCCCCTTAAACAAGTACTCCTTCTCGATCTCGACCATCGGCAGCCGGCGCCGGTCGGCGCTGAGGGCGTCACGCGCGCGCGTGAGCTCCTTCTCATTCGCGAGCAGCTGCTTGCGGGCAGCGACCCATTCGTCTCGTGATGTGACGGGGGGAAGGGCCATCGAGATCTCCTCAGGGCAGGTTCGTATATTGCGGTCCTCAACGGTAGACCGGCGCGAGCGCCGAACCTCATCGCTCGGCGTCAGTCGAACCCCTCTGGCGGCCCGATCGCCGCGGCCTCAGGCCCGAAGTCCTCGACGTAGTGGCCATGCACGTCACCCCACGCGTTCATCGCCTCGCGGGCGTTCTCGGCGCCGTCGAGCGAGCGCAGCAGGGCGTCGAGACACGTGTGCCATCCGGCGCCGTCGCGTGCCGCCTTGCCGAGTTCCTCGAGGGTGTCGAGCAGCGTCAGCTCGGTGCCCTCGGGGGTCGGCCGCAGCTCGAGCCGGATGATGTCCGGGCCCCAGCGCAGCTCCATCAGCGACGGCGGCTCGCAGGCGATCATCTCGCCCTCGAAGGGCGGCGCCTGATCGGCGGGGAAGGTGAAGCGCAGCGGCGCGCCTGCGACTCGCTCGCCCTCGATCGTGGTCGGGAACCACGCGGCGAGGTGCTCGGGCTCGCTGATCGCCCTCCACACCGTGTCCATCGGGTGGCGGAGCGTGCGGGTGAAGCGCAGCTGCCAGCGTCCATCGTCGAGCTGCTCGAGGGTGCCGTACATCGTTTCTCCTTACGGGCGGTCGTCGCTGTCGTCGATCGTGTCCAGGTGTCGTTCGAGGTCATCGAGGCGCGTCGCCCACATCTGCCGGTAGGGCACGAGCCATTCGTCGATCGCGCGCAGCGGCTCCGGCCGCAGGCTGTACAGGCGCCGTTGCGCGTCGACGCGCACCGCCACGAGCCCGGCCTCCCGGAGGATCCGCAGGTGCTTGGAGACCGCCGGCTGACTGAGCTCGAGTCGCTCCACGAGATCGCCGACCGAGCACTCAGATGGGCCCAGGAGCTCGAGGATCCGGCGCCGGTGGGGCTCGGCGAGGACTTCGAAGACAGACACGGCAGCTAGTATGCCGCAGTCGGCATATAGCTGTCAAGTAATAGACACGCCGGCGCCGCTGACCCAGGAAAGGGCCAGCGGCGCGCGGTGGTATCTGGCTAGTCAGATGCCGGCGTCCGCGAGTGCGGGCTCGCGCCCGCACTCGGACACGCTCTCGGTGGCGGGCTCGGTCGCTCTCGACTGGAGCAGGAGCGACGCGAGCGTGGCCGCGAGGAGGGCGAATCCGGCGCCGATGATGAACGCGGTGTGGTAGCCCGCGTCGAGCGCGGCGACGTGGCTGTGCCCGGAGGCGATGAGATGGCTCGTCCGTGACGCCGCGACGCTGGCGAGGATGGCCAGGCCCAGGGCGCCGCCCATCATGAACGAGGTGTTGACAATGCCCGAAGCGAGGCCCGACTCGCTCGGGTCGACGTCGTTCATGGCGGCGAGTAGCACCGGGTTGAAGGCGATGCCCGCGCCGAAGCCGAGCAGGATCATGCTCGGGAGCACGTCGGTCGTGAAGTGCCCGCCGACGGGCGCGCGAGCAAAGAGGACGAGGCCGGCGGCGGCGAGCACGAGCCCGACGGCCAGCGGCAGCTTGATCCCGAAGCGCATGACGAGCTTGGCCGAGATCCCAAGCGAGAACGCGCCCATGATCAGATTCGCCGGGAGGAAGGCGAGGCCGACCTGAAGCGGGCTGTAGCCAAGGACGAGCTGCAGGTACAGGGCCGAGAGGAAGAACCAAGCGAACATCGCTCCCGCCCAAAGGACGCCGACCACGTTCGCGGTCGCCAGGTTGCGTAGCCGGAAGAGGCGCAGGGGCACGAGCGGGGTGCGGACCCGCGACTCGAGGGCGAGGAACGCCGCGATCAGGACGGCCGCTCCCGCGAGGAGCCCGAGGGTCTGGGCAGACGTCCACCCGGCCTGGTTGCCGTTGACGATCGCGTAGACGGCGAGCATCAGCGCCGCGGTCACCGTGCAGGCACCGGCAACGTCCAGGCGCCCGGCGGCAGCGGCCCGGTTCCCGGCCGGCAGCACCCTCGTCGCCAGCAGGAAAACGCCGATGCCGATAGGAACGTTGACCAGGAAGATCCAGTGCCAGTTCAGCACGTCGGTGAGGATCCCTCCGGCGAGCACGCCGAGGGTGCCGCCGCCTGCCGCGACGAACCCGAACACGCCCATCGCCTTCGCTCGATCGCTCGCCTCGGTGAACAGCGACATGATCAACGACAGCGCCACCGCCGATACCACCGCGCCGCCGAACCCCTGAATGACCCGCGCGGCGACGAGCGTGCCTTCGCTGCTCGCCGATCCGCACGCCAGCGACGCCAGGGTGAACAGGACGATGCCGCTCAGGAACAACCGGCGCGGCCCGAACAGGTCTCCGAGTCGCCCACCGAGCAACAGGAAGCCGCCGAAGGTCAGCAGATAGCCGTTGACAACCCAGGCCAGCGACGTCTGCGAGAACCCGAGATCCTTCTTGATCGAGGGCAGTGCGACGTTCACGATCGTGCTGTCGAGGACGATCATCAGCGATCCGAGACACAGAACCACCAGGGCGATCCAGCGTGACCGACTATCCGAGCTTGTCGAGACCATGGCTTTTCTCCCGTTCGATTGCCTATTGCTCACACCAGGTAGACAGCTCGGACCGGCTAATCTCATCGGTGGGCAGGGGACGAGATGATAGTATAGCCAGCTAGGCATATAGCTGTCAGGTCATATAGCCGGGGCGCCGGCCACCCCTCGCTCGCGAGGTCTGCGGGTAATCACGACGGGAACCGTCGCTCGCTGCCGATCACGATCGCATCGAGGCTTCCGTGCCCGCTCCTGCCCGTGTCACGGTCGCCGCTCAGCGGCGGGCGCTCGGTCGCGTGGCCGGAGCCGTCATCTCCATGGCCGGCGTGATCGCCTTCGCGGGAGGGGCTGCAGGAGCGCCAGCGCGAGTTCGAAGTCCTCGCCCTGCGCGATCCGCTGACCGGCGTCGGCAACTACCGGCTCCTGTACGAGCGCCTGGAGTACGAGATCGTCCGTCACCGGCGGTCGTGGGGAGCGCTGACGGTGATGCTCTTGGACCTCGACGGCTTCAAGGAGATCAACGACAGCCTCGGTCACCTGCCAGGCGACCGCATGCTCCACGAGGTCGCGGCCGCGCTGTCCTCCACGGTGCGCGCGCAGGACACGCTCGCTCGGCAGGGCGGCGATGAGTTCTCGATCCTCGCCCCCGAGACCACCGGTGCGCACGCGCAGCAGCTGGCCACCCGAGCACGCGAAGCGGTTCGCGCCGCGACCAACGGTGCCTTGACCACGAGCACCGGCTGGGTGACCTACCCGACCGACGCGGAGGAGCCCCAGACGCTCCTCGCTCTCGCCGACGCCAATCTGCGCCTGGCCAAGCGCGAGCTCGGCGCCGACCGCAGGCAGCGAGCCCGCTAGGGCTGATAGGGCGGGGCAACGCCCCAGCCCCAGCGCGGGACCGGCGCGTGGCGGGCCACCTCGGCGCCGGGGCGGGAATTGTGGACAGCGAGGCGGGTGCCCCATTCCGCGTAGCCCATGATCGCGGCGCGGAACTCGGGATCGTCGGGGAGCGCGGCCTCGTCGGCGGCGCGGCTGAGCAGGGTGACAAAGCGCAGGCGCTGCTCGGCGGTGATCTCGAGGCCGAGGTGCCGGCCGAGCATGTGCTCATAGCCACCGACCTGCTCGGTGTACTCGGGCGGGCCGCCCATGACCTCACACCACCAGCTCGTCGCATGGTGGCGGTGCTCGCTGCCGACGCGCCCGCCGAACACCGGGCTCAGGAGCTCGTCGCGCTCGACCAGGTCGTAGAACGCGTTCAGCCAGCGCTCGAACCCCTCGCGGCCACGGCCCCACTCGTAGAGCGTCGGCGGCGTGTTCGCGTGCGATGACACGAGACCCACGATAGCTACCGGCGCCGGTCTGCCACACTCCCGCCGTGCCCGCGCGCCTGGTGACCATCCCCATCAGCCATTTCTGCGAGAAGGCGCGCTGGGCGCTCGACCGCGCCGGGGTCGACTACGTCGAGCAGCCGCACCTCCAGCTCATCCACATCGCCGCCGCGAAGTTCGCCGGGGGAGGGCGGACGGCGCCCGTGTTCGTCACCAGCGAAGGGCAGGTGCTGCCCGAGTCCGCGGCCATCCTCCACTGGGCTGACACCCAGGTCGAGCCCGAGCAGCGGCTCTACCCCGAGGGCGAGCTGGGCACCGAGGCGGCCGCGCTCGAGGCCTGGCTGGATCAGGGCTTCGGGCCCGACGGCCGGGTGTGGATGTACCACCAGACGCTGCCCGTGGTGCACGAGCTCGACCACTGGGCGACGGTGGGGATCCCCCGCTGGGAGCGCCGCTGCTTCCGCATGGGCGGGCCGATGATCGAGATCGCCATGCGCCGTTATCTGAAGGTCGACGCGGCTACGTCGGCGACGGCGCTCGAGCGTGTCGACGGCGTCTTCGACGACATCGCCGCGCGTCTGTCCGACGGGCGCCGCTTCATCCTCGGCGACCGCTTCACCGCCGCCGATCTCACCTTCGCGGCGCTCGCCGCCCCGATGCTCCTGCCCGCCCGCTACGGCTCGCCGCTGCCGCCGCCCGAGGCGATGCCGGAGGCCGCGGCGCGCGAGGTGCGGCGCCTGCGCGTCCATCCCGCGGGCGAGTTCGCCGACCGCCTCTACGCACAAGAGCGGGTCCGGCTAGCTGCCGTCGCCGCCTGAGCAGCCGTCGATCTCGGGCGTCGCGGCGAAGCAATCCACCACGTAGTCGTCGCTGGCCTGCTGGAGGAGCAGGTACAACGACTCGCGCTGAGCGTCGTCGAGGCTGACGAGGACCTCGTCCTCGGCCGCGGCGAGCGCGCTCTCCGCTTCGACCAGGCGCTCGGATCCGAGGGGAGTGACGTGGACGGTGTGGCGCCGCCGATCTTCGCTCGAACGCCGTCGCTCGATCAGCCCGGCGCTCTCGAGGTCGTTGAGGAGCCCGACGAGATTGGTGCGGTCGATCTGAAGCGCACCCGAGAGGGACTGCTGGGTGCTGCCGGGATGATCGCGCAGCATGGTGAGCGCCACCAGGTGACGCGGCCGCAGCCCCAACGGACCGAGGGCCGCTTCCACGCGGACCCGCATGCGCCGCGCGAGATGGACAAGCAAGGCGGCACAGCGAGGGCTGGTCCGCGAGATCGCCGGTTGAGAAGCCATGAGCCAAGTGTAACGATGTGACTGGTGTGATACAAATCGTTTGCTAGTCGCCAACTAGTTGTCGATCGTTACGCTGTAGGAACCCGACCCGGAAAGCGAGTACCCGATGGCAGAGGCCCGGAATCGTCCCGAACCCAACCGCTGGGCCGTGCTCGCGCTCCTCGGCGTCGCGCAGCTCATGGTCATCCTCGACGCGACGATCGTCAACATCGCGCTGCCCTCGGCTCAGAAGGCGCTGCACTTCTCCACCGACAACCGGCAGTGGATCATCACCGCCTACGCGCTCGCCTTCGGGAGCCTCCTGCTCCTGGGGGGCAAGCTCGGTGACCTCTTCGGGCGCAAGTGGACGTTCATCGCCGGCCTCGTCGGCTTCTCGATCGCCTCGGCCATCGGCGGCCTGGCTCAGTCCTTCGGCATGCTCGTGGCCGCGCGCGCGCTCCAGGGCGTGTTCGGCGCGCTGCTCGCCCCCTCGGCGCTGTCGCTGCTCACGGTGACCTTCGCGGGCGCGCCCGACCGGGCCAAGGCGTTCGGGATCTTCGGCGCCATCGCCGGCGGCGGCGCGTCGGTCGGGCTGATCCTCGGCGGAGTGCTCACCCAGGCCCTCTCGTGGCGCTGGTGCCTGTACGTCAATCTCGCCATCGCCGTCCCCACTTCCCTCTTCGCGCTGCGCCTGCTCGTCAACCAGGGGCATCCCCAACGGCCGCGCATCGACCTGCCCGGAGTGCTCGTCGGCTCGCTCGGGTTGTTCGCGGTGGTCTACGGCTTCTCCAACGCCGAGACGCACTCGTGGTCGGCCCCGGTGACGATCGTCGCCCTCGCCTCCAGCGTGGTCCTCCTCGCCGCCTTCGTGATCATCGAGGCCCGCACCAAGGATCCCCTCCTGCCCCTGCATGTGGTGAAGGACCGCGCCCGCGGCGGCGCCTACGCGTCGATCGCCCTTGCCGGCTCGGGCGTGTTCGGCGTCTTCCTCTTCCTCACCTACTACCTGCAGCAGAACCTCGGCTTCTCGCCGCTGCTCACCGGCGTGGCCTTCCTTCCCATGACCGCGACGATCGTGGTCACCGCCACCACCGTCCAGACCAGGGTCCTGCACCGCACGGGCGCCAAGCCCCTGGTGGCGACGGGGATGGCGATGGGGATCATCGCCATGATCCTCTTCACCCGCCTGAGCCCGGGCGGCTCCTACGCAAGCCAGGTCCTCCCCGGACTCATCATCATCGGCTTCGGCATGGGCTGCATCTTCGCGCCCGCGTTCAGCACCGCCACCCTCGGCGTCGATCGCCAAGACGCCGGCATCGCCTCGGCGATGGTCAACACCTCCCAGCAGGTCGGCGGATCCGTGGGCACGGCGCTGCTGAGCACGCTGTTCGCCAGCGCGGCCGCGAGCTACGCGGCGAGCCACACCCACCTCCCCGCCGGCACCGCCTTGATTCACGGGTATACGACGGCGTTCTGGTGGGCGGCGGGCATCTTCGGGGTGGGGCTGGTCGTGGCGCTGGTCGTCCTTCCGGGCAACATCGCGTCGTCGCGCGTGCCCGCGGCCGGGGCGTCGCTCGCCACCGAATAGCCACGCGGAGCACGGCGGCGCGCCGGCCTGTGGGCGCGGCCTTGCATGACCGGCCGCCGCGTTCTGCATACTCGACCGATGATGAGGACGCATCGAGCGATGCGCCGGGTGGGGGCAGTCTGGTGGGCCTCGGTGGCGGTTCTTCTCGTCGCGCTCGGCGTGAATGTGCCCGGCGCACGGGCGGCGGCGCCGGCTCCGACAATCACCCTGTACACCGATCAGCTCTCTGGTCCCGCGTTCATGGGGCTGGGGACCCAGTTCGACCCCTACGACACGCTCAATTCGTCTCAGATCAACTGGCAGCTGATCACCCAGCGCCTCGACTTCATGCGCCCGGGACTGCTGCGCGTGGTCGAGCCGGCGTCGGACTACTTCGCCGGCTACGACTCCTCGGGTAACCCCACCTACCGCTGGACCTCGTGGAAGGTGCAGGAGCTGCTGGCGATCCTCGGCTACGCCCAGAGCCGCGGGATCACCGTCGTCCTCGGAGACTGGGCGAACCCGCTCATCCAGGGCGACGCGCGCATCCCCGCCGACTTCATCGGCGCCCTCCACACCACCTACGGCTACACCGTCATCCGCTACTACAACGTGATGAACGAGCCCAACGGCGCGGGCCCGAGCTGCGCCTTCACGTGCTGGACGGGGATCATGAAGACGGTCTCGGCCGAGTTCGCCAAGCTTGGCTATCGGAGCTGGATCCAGCTCGTGGGGCCCGACAACGCCAACTCGTGGGACGACACCCTCCTCGCCCAGGCGGCCGACCGGACCTCGGGACTGGAAACCGACAACCCGCTCGGCGGCGACTCGTGGGTCACGTACACGCTGCAGACCATCCCCGGGCTCATCGGCGCCTACGACGCGCACCGCTACGCGACCGTCTGGGGGATCGAGAACGGTGTCTACGGAGACCAGGTCCGGTCCCGGCGCGAGGAGATCTCGAACCTCGACTCACCCGCCAAGCCGTACTTCGCCGGCGAGGTCGGGCTCACCGCCCGCCAGGTGACTCCGTTCACGTCGCGGAGCATGCTGGTGACCCCGGCGCTTAGGTCACTGCTCGATCCGAGCGCTATCGGCGCCAGCACCTTCGTCGACAGCCAGCCCAACATCACCAGTTTCAACTACGGCGTGTGGATGGGGGACATGATGATCCAGGCGGTCGCCGCCGGGCTGTCGGGCGCGAGCGCCTGGGACCTCGACGACGCCATGCACGTGGGCGGCGGATACGGCAACGAGAACCTCAAGCAATGGGGATTCTGGAACTCGCTCGGGGGCCAGAATGGCTATCCCGCCTCGGACCTGGCGACGCGTCCGTGGTACTACGCGTGGTCGGTGATCTCCCGCGCCTTCCCCGCCGGCGCCCAGACGCTCGTGGTGCCAAGCACAGGAGTGCCCGGCGTCCGGGTGGCGGCGGCGCGCATCCCCGCCGCCGCCGGCTACGACGTATCGATCGCCATGGTCAACGACTCCACCTCGCCGAGCACGATCACGCTGAAAGTGCCGTCGATCACCACCCCGCTCGCGCTCGCTCAGTACGACTACTTCCCCGCCGGCCAGCCCGTCGACTCAGGCGGCCTACCGGTACCGGCGCAGAGCTTTGTCGCGGCGCCTTCGGCCGGCATCAGTGTCCAGCTCCCCGCCGACGCCCTCGTCGTCCTCACCTCACACGGCTTCGGGACCCCGGCGGCGCTCGACGAGGGGACGACGACGCTCGTCGACGATCTCCACGACCTGCATCTCACGTATGGGCATTCCCGCGCCCTCAAGCTCGATCACTCGAGCCTCGCCAACTTTAATTACGCCCCTTCACGCGCCACCCCCGCCGGCAAGCACAACGAGTTCCTCGCCTACCACGCGAGCCAGATCGCCAGCTTCGAGCTCAAGGCCTACTACCCCAAGACGGCGCGCGCGCGCCCAGGGCGGATCCTCGCCTACGGGTCCCCGGACGGCACTACGTGGACTCAGATCGCGCTCGCGTCGACCGAGCCCGCTCCGGCTGTGGGCGGGCAGGAATTGCTGGCCGAGCTCCTTCCCAGCCAGGCCCTCCCGGCCGGCACCAACCGCCTGAAGGTCGTCCTGGGTCCCAGCACCGAGCTCGCACAGGTGAGGATCATGGCGGGCCGCTCGGGACCGGCCTGCCTGGCCCCCGCTCTGGCCTCCGGGCCGAGCGCCATCGGCGGCATCGCGCTCGGCGCCTCGGGCGGGCATATCCTCGGCCGCCTCGGCGTCCCCGGTGCGCGCGGTCGCCGCGCCTGGGGCTACTGCGTCATCGGCGGTGGCCAGGTCGGCGTCGTGCTCACGCGCCGCGATGGCGTGTCCCTGATCCTCTCGACGGCGGCCGGTTACCGGCTGCGCGGCATCGGCCCCGGGAGCGCGCTCGCCACCCTCGAGCACCGCTACGGTCGCGGCGCGCTCCGGAACGTCGGCCGACGGCTGGTCGTCTCCAGCGGGGGCGGGGTCTTCGTCATCCGCGCGGGGCAGGTCGAGGCTGTCGGCCTCGCCACTCCAGCCCTGCTCGCCCACGGCCGCTCGCTGCTCGGGGCGGCCAGGCTCGCGCTCGCGCCGTGATGTAACCGGCGTGCAACCGTGGGCGCGGGATCCTGGGCGGCAGGCGTGCGACGGGACCCTAAGGAGAGCGGCATTGCGTGTACTCGTCATCGAGGAGACGACAGAGAGCTCGCCGAGGCGATCGGGGTGGGCCTCCGTCGCGCACAGTTCGCCGTCTATGTGGCCCTCGACGGTCGCTCGGGGCTCGAGCGCGCGCTCGTCAATGACTACGACGTCGTCCTCCTCGACCGCGACCTGCCCGGGCTGCACGGCGATCAGGTGTGCGCCGAGATCGTCGCGGCGGGCGCGCGCGGCCGGGTCCTGATGCTGACCGCTGCCGCCACCATCGACGACCGCGTCGACGGCCTCGGCCGCGGCGCCGACGACTACCTGGCCAAGCCGTTCGCCTTCGCCGAGCTGCTCGCGCGGGTGCACGCGCTGGCGCGACGCGCCCATCCCGCCGTGCCACCCGTCGTCGTCCGCGGCGACCTGCGACTCGACACTGCCGAGCGCCGGGTATGGAGGGACAGCGAGCTCCTGGCGCTGGGGCCCAAGGAGCTCGGCGTCCTCGAGCTCCTCCTTGCCGCCCAGGGCCGGGTCGTCTCGGCCGAGGAGATGCTCGCCTGCGTCTGGGACGAGGCCGCCGACACGTTCACGACCACGGTCAAGGTGACGATGAGCCGTCTGCGGCGCAAGCTCGGCGACCCCCCGGTGATCGAGACGATCCCTCAGGCGGGCTACCGGATCTGATCATGCGCGCGCCCCGCCGCACCGTGCGGCTCAAGCTCACCTTGCTCTACGGGGCGCCGGCGTGGTCCCAGGTGAGGGTGGAGCCGGAAAGGATGAGGGCGGCGCTACTCGTGTAATGTTTCGCCGCGACGACTTGGCCTGGGGAGCGTCGGGATTGCGCGCGTGTTCGCATGGACGCGAGCGTTGATGCAAACACGACGGTTGGCCTGTACGGCTGCCGTGCGCTGGGCGCTTGAATGCTTTTTCCTTCTGTTCAGTTCGGCATCTTCTTTTCCATCGTCCTCGCGCTCTCGTGGGCGTTGATGTCGCGGCCGGTGTTGTGGAAGCCGTTCATGCTGATCGCGAGCTATGTGTTTTACGCGG
>JALYZL010000301.1 GCA_030948875.1 Actinomycetota bacterium | reverse complement strand
CGCCACGACGACAGCGTCGATAGCTCCCGCCGCCAGCTCGCTCTTCGCCAGCTCGAGCGCAGGCCGCGTCTTGCCCGCCCCCGGAGCCGCTGAGAGCAGAAACGGGCCGCCCTGCCACCCGGCCATGAGGTCGAGCGCGCGATGCTGCCAGGCGCGCAATGATGGGTTCGGAAGCCCAGGCAAGTCGAGCATCGTGAAGCACGCGCCGGACGTTGTGGAATTCGGCAGACCGCACCGCGAGCGCGGGCCGCACCGCAAGCTCGAACCGCTGTCCTCTGGTCCGACCCCTCCGGACCGAAAGACAGCAGTTCGCCGCGAACCCTCATCGTGGAATTCGGCAGACCCTCATTCCATTCGTGGATTCGCCAGAGGCAAATCCGGCGGACGCACGCAGGGCCCGCGAAAGCCCTGCGGACGCCGCAAACCCGCGCGAGACGCGGCGTCAGTCGCTCGCGGCCACCCCGGCCCCTTCGACCGAGGGCTCGATCCCCCAGCTCGCCGCGTGGCGCTCGCCGGGCTCGAGCCTGACCAGTCCGGCCCCCGAGCGGAAGGCATCGGGCGCGCACGTCATCGGCTCGATGGCCACGCCACGCCGGCGTCGGTCCTTGGCGAGGGTGTCGCCGGTGTACACCATCAGGTACTCGTACTCGGGCGAGGCCCAGACCGTGACCTGGCGCGCGCCGTGTGGGGCGTGAAGCTCGACGCGGACAAAGCCCGCCTGATCGCGCATCAGGCCGGTGAAGCAGGTGTCGATCTGGGCGCCGCCGATCTCGCGGGGGGCGCGGAAGTCGACTGGCCCGGCGTCGACGGGCTCCTCCCCCACCGGGATCCCGCGCTCGTCGACGAGCAGGCGGATGGCGGCCGGGACCTTCAAGATCGCGTCGTCGATGGTCTGCGCGCCGAGCGAGAAGTAGGGATGCATGCCGGCGCCGTAGGGGCAGGTCTCGGCGCCGATGTTGAGCGCGCTGGTGGTGACAGTGAGACCGCCGGGCGCGAGCGCGTACTCGATCTCGAGCCCGAGCATGAACGGATATCCGGGCTCTCCGTGGAGCACATGGCCGAGCACGACCCGGGCGGGCTCGCGGGCGCGCACCTCCCAGTTGCGCCAGCGCACGAGCCCGTGGATGGCGTTCTGGACGGCAGGCTCGGAGAGGTCGAGCTGGAGCTCGGCGCCCTTCCAGCGGTAGCGTCCGTCGCGCAGGCGGTTGGGCCATGGGATCAGCGGCTGGCCACGGGCGCCGGTGCAGCGCTCCTGGACCCCGTAGCCGTCCACCACGTCCCAGTTGCCGAGCGCGTAGGCGCGCAGGCCGCCGCCGACCTCTACGACGGTCGCACGCTGCGGGCCGAGCTCGAGCGAGATCTGCTCACCGGAAGGCGGCCGCGCCGACGCGACGCTCACCCCGAGACCCATGGTTCGTGCCAGTGGCCGAAGCCGGCAACGAGACGGTCCGCCCCGGGCGGCCCCCACGATCCCTTCGGGTAGGGCTCGACGGGTGGGGGCGCGTCGAGGAGCGGCTGCACGATCCGCCACGATTCCTCGACCGAGTCCTGACGCGTGAACGGGGTCGTCTTGCCCTCGAGCGCTGCGTGGAGCAGAACCTCGTAGGGCGTCGGCGCCTCCCCGCCCTCGCGGGCGAACTCCATGTCGAGAAAGATCGGTGCGGGCCCGGTTCGGTCGGCACGGAGCGCGTCGAGGGTGACTCGAATCCCCGTCGACGGATCGAGTCTGACCACGAGCTGGTCGGGCTCAGGCCGCTTGCGCTTCTCGCCGTGCATGAAGGCGAGCCGGGGCGGGTGCTTGAACACGAGCCGGACCTCGGTCGCCTTCACCGCCAGGCACTTGCCGGTGCGGATGAAGAAGGGGACGCCTGCCCAACGCCAATTGTCGATCTCGAGGCGCAGCGCGGCGTAGGTCTCCGTGGTCGAGTCGTCGGCCACCCCGTTGATGTCGCAGTAGCCCTCGGATTGGCCGCGAACGTAGTGCGCGGGGTCGGCGTCGGCGATCGAGCGCAGGAC
>JALYZL010000282.1 GCA_030948875.1 Actinomycetota bacterium | reverse complement strand
GCGCGGGTGAGCCAGGTGCGGTCGGTTGATGGCCCGGCCGCGGGCCATGCCCCACGTCGGCGATGCCGTGATCGTGGTGTTCCTCGCGGTCCGGGTGGGCGGGGTGGTGACCGCGATGGATCTTCCGGCGCGCCGGGTGCGCGTGGCGACCGATGACGGCCAGTCGCTCGTCTTCGAGCTCAGCCGGGCGACGGGGACGTTCCTCGTCGACGGGAAGCAGTCCGGGGCGCGGTTGCTGTTCGAAGGGTAGGGGACGGCCCTCGGCCGCCACGCGTGTTGGGCCGCCCCGGCGGGTTGGGCCCTGCCCTGGCGAGTGACGGGAGCGTCACGCGTCTCCTCCGGGCGTGCGAATTTCCGGGCGGTTTCGCGGGTGGCGGGCTCGGGCCGGGTGAAACTCAGGGGGTGGTGCTGCGAAACGCCGGACATTCAGGTGAAACGCAACACGCGTCGCGGGACGGAAGGTAACGTGGTGGCGGCGATCATCGATCACGCGATCGCCGCCGTCGCCGGGCGGCAGCACGGCCTGATCACCACGTGCCAGCTCCTGGAGCTAGGGCTCACCAAAGGGGCGATCGAGTACCGCGTTGAGATCGGCCGGCTCCATCGCTTGTATCGGGGTGTCTATGCGGTCGGGCACCGTCCGGTATCGCCGCATGCCCACGCGCTGGCGGCCGTGCTCGCCTGTGGCCCGGGCGCCGCGCTGAGCCACAGCTCTGCGGCCACCTTGTGGGGCATCAGCAAGCACTGGTCCTCGCCGCTTGAGGTCACGACGAGCTCTGGTCGTGCGCGAAGCCGCCTGCGCGTGCACCGCTCCAAGAGCCTGACCCGCCGGGACATCACGCGCCAGTTCGGCATCCCCGTCACCAGCCCGGCTCGCACCCTCCTGGACAACAGTCCACGGCTCACCGACCGGGCCCTCGGGCGCGCGGTCGACGACCTCCGGCTCCGGCGGTACCTGTGGCTCGCGGACCTGGCCGAGCTCCTGGACCGCCACCCTCGGACCAGGGCCGCCAACCGACTACGCGAACACCTGGCGCATCCGCGCCGCGCCCCGAGTCGATCGGATTTTGAGCGGGCTTTCGTGCCTTTCGCGAAGCGCTACAGACTGCCCGAGCTCCAAGTCAACACCCACGTCAGGGGCCACGAGGTCGACATCTTCTTCCCGCAGCACGCGCTCGTGGTCGAGCTCGACAGGTACGAGACCCATGGCACGCGCGAGCAGTTCGAGACCGACCGCGACCGCGATGCCGACCTCCTCGCCTGCGCGATCGCCACGGTGCGCGTCACCTGGGAGCGCTTCAGCCTCACCCCGGCCCGAGAAGCGGCGCGCTTGCATGCCATCATCAGGAAACGACGATGACCTACCCCAGCCACACGATCCTATGAGCGGCCAGGAGCTCGGCCTCGCCGTCGCCGTCTTCCTCGCCTGTTCGGTCGAGGCCGTCGAGGCGCTGACCATCGTGCTTGCGGTGGGGGCGACGCGGAGCTGGTCGTCCGCGTTCGCCGGGGTCGGCGCCGCGACCGTCGTTCTCGCCGCGCTCGTGGCGGTGCTCGGGCCGGCGCTGACGGCGCTGCCGATCGGCGTCCTGCGGGTCGCCGTGGGCGGGCTCCTGCTCGTATTCGGACTGCAATGGCTGCGCAAGGCGATTCTTCGGGCGGCGGGGCTGAAGGCTGTGCACGACGAGGAGGCGATCTTCGCCGAGGAGGCCAAGGCGGCGCGGGCCGCGGCGCTCGAGCAGGGCGCGTTCGACGGCTACTCGTTCACGGTCGCCTTCAAGGGAGTGCTGCTCGAGGGCCTCGAGGTTGCCTTCATCGTCCTGACCTTTGGCGCCAACCAGCACCACATCGGGATCGCCGCGGCGGCGGCAGCGGCGGCGGTCGCGATTGTCGTCCTCGCCGGGGTGGCAGCGCGGGCGCCGCTAGCGCGCGTGCCCGAGAACACGCTGAAGTTCGCGGTCGGGATCATGCTCACCTCGTTTGGAACGTTCTGGGGAGCGGAAGGGGCGGGCGCGTCGTGGCCGGGCGGCGACGCGGCGCTGCTGGTGCTCATCCCCGCGCTGGCCGCATTCGCGCTCACCACGGTGGCGATCCTGCGTCGCGCCGCAAGCGCGCGGCCCGGGGTCGCAGAAAGCGTGAGCGCATGACTCCGATCAAGCGCTGGGCGCTGGCGGTCTGGGACTTCGTGGTTGGCGACGACTGGCTCGTGGCGCTCGGCGTGGCCGTGGCGATCGCGGTCACCGCGCTCGTTGCGGACAGCCCCGTTGCCGCCTGGTGGGTGCTCCCGGTGGCCGTCGTCGCGCTCCTCCTCGACTCGCTACGAAGAGCCGTGCGCCGGTGATCTGTGCCCACCTTCTGCCGACACAACCGCTTCGTCCAGAATTGCCCGATCTGCGCGCGCGAGCAGGCGGCCGAGCTGCGACAGGTGGTGTCCCCCGGCACCGCTAAGCGCGCGCCTTCCACCACTCGCCGCAGCGGCCAGACGAGATCGCCGACGATGCAGGTCCGGCGCCTCGCCCGGGGCGCCGACGATGGGTTCCATTCACCGCTCGTACCCGGGCTGAAGTCGAGCGAGGACGCCGAGCGGCTAGCGGAGGAGCTCGCCTTCGCGGCCCGGCGGCTCGTGCGCCTGGAGACCGACCCGCCCGGCTGCTACGCCGAGGTTGCGAAATCGGCTGGCGCCGATTCCGTGGGAACTTCGGCTGACGCCGAAGTTCTTGCCGCGGAGCCCGACGTCGAGGATGGCACCTGGCTTGCCTTCCTCATCGCCTATCTCTGCCCGGTCAACGGCCAGGACCCGTTCGCCGGCATCCGGGCCGCGCGGACGCCCTGGGCTTCGGGCGAGGATCCGGTCCTGGACGACGTGCCGCTCGGACCCCGCACTGCGCACGACCGGACCCGCGGGACGCGGACGCTCGACGCCTACCGGGCGTGGGCTGCCCGGGCACGGTCGCAGGCAGCGGCGTTTCAGGGGGACCCGTCGTGGTCGCCTGAGCGCCGCTTCGCGAGGGCGTTCGAGCGCCTGGCGCTGCCCGGGCTGCACCGCGACGCGCGCTTCGACCTGCTCGTGACCCTGGGCCGGCTCGGCTTCTACGACGTACGCGCGGGGTCGCTCCAATTCGGCGGCGCCAATGAGCCCACCGTCGCGGCCAAGCGCGCGCTCGGGATCGGCGACACGATGCTGCTCGAGCGCCGCGCCGCCGAGCTCGCCGAGGCCGCCGAGCTTCCGCTCGAGGCGCTCGACCTCGGCCTGTACAACTGGGGCGTGGGGACGCGCTGCACGATGGGCCTCGAGCCGACCGCCGAGCCCGATCCCGACGCGCTCGATTCGGCGCGAGCCGCGCTCGGGCTATAGGAGGGCGCCTCAGAAGCGGTAGCGGCGGGCTTCTTCGAGCTCCGCCGGGCTCAGCTCGCTCGGGTCGACCTGCTTGGACGAGCGGTAGATCCGATTGGGGCATGCCTCCGGTGATGGTACGGAGGCGACGGAATCGATACGTCCGCCCCACCGCTTACCTTTCTGCAGCATGTCCCTCTGCTTCATCGAACCGCAGAACGCGATTCGCGTCATCGCGGAGTCGGTGGGGCGCGAGGCTCGCCGTCAGATCCTTGGCGAGGTCGTGCGCGCCTGGGTCGACGAGATCCCCGAGTGCGACCTCGACTCCCATTACGCGAAGGCGGTGGCCGACCTCGACGAGCACGATCTCTCGCTGCTCGCCGCGTGGCACGCCTCGCTCGAGGTCGGCCACCCGATCCCCAACAAGGAGTTTCTCGTCAACGTCTTCCCCTCGCTCGGGGAGAACCGGCGCGAGGCACTGAAGATCGCCGCGGGCTTTCGCGGCGAGGAGGCGTTCGAGGCCGGCGTCGGGGAGGAGCAGGCGTTCGACACCGTGCTGCCCTGGCTCTCGCACGAGCGCTGCGTGCAGCTCGCCGGCGAGTGCCTCGAGCTCTACTGCTGGGACCGGCTGGGGATCGACAACTAGCCGGCCCCGAGCGCTGACTCGATCTCCTCGATCGCCTGATCGGTGGAGCGAAACCACACCGCGTGCATGCCGAGGGCGCGGGCCGCTTCGCAGTTGAGCTCGACGTCGTCGACGAACAGAGCGGCGTGGGCGGGGACCCCGAGGCGCTCGAGGGTGAGTGCATAGATCTCCGGCTCGGGCTTGCGCATGCCCACAAACCCCGAGTCGACGACGACGCCGAAGATCTCCTCGACCGGCAGCTTGGCGCGCCACAGCGGCTCCCATTCGCGGACGTTGTTGGTACAGATCGCCATCCGGTAGCCGCGGTCCTTGAGCGCCCGCATGTAGTCGATCAGGCGCTCGTTGGGACGCAGATGCTCGAAGTAGTCCGCTCCGAACCCGTCGAGGCGGATCGGGCGGCCAAGCTGTGCCGTCAGCTCCGCGCCGATGCCCCCGAGGAACGCGGCTTCGGTGATCTGCCCGGTCTCGAGCTCGAAGAGCGGATGCGCGCCCTCGCGCTCCCAGATCTTCCCCATCGCCCGCCCGAGTTCGTCGACGGAGATACCGGACCGCTCCTCGTAGGCGATGAAGCTGTCGAGCAGGGGCGAGGTGAGCACGCCGCCGAAATCGCTGATGATCGCTTCGACGTCGCTCACCGCGCGCGGAACAGCTCGTACACGCCGACGCCCACCCGGCTCTGCATGCGCCAGCGCAGGAGCTCGGAGCGCAGCCCGGGATCCTCGCAGGCGGCAGGCCGTCCGATCGCCTCGCCGGCGGCGCGGCGCGCGTGCTGCTCGGAGTCCACCTCTCCGAGCCACAGCTCGAGGCCGACGCGTGACGGAACTCCGTCGGCGGTATAGGTGCTCGAGAGGCGCGGCTCGGTGACCCTGACGGGAACGCCGCCCTCGAGGAGCACCCCGTCGAGAAGCTCGCTGTCGTGACCCTTCGCGCGTCGCGGCCGCGCCGCGAGCACCGCCACGCCCTCGGTGTCGCCAAACCACGCCGAGACCGCGCGCAGGGCGCAGAAGCGCTTGGGGTCGAGCGCGCCCAGGCGCCGGGTCCGCTGCCCGGCGCAGTCGACCTCCCGTCTGCCGCCGTCGAGCGCTACCGTCCCGTGCACGCGGGCGAGCTGGTAGACGCTGGCGATTCCGGCTTCCGCGAGCTCGAGCTCGGCGGCCTCGCCCACGGGCACGAACGTCAGCTCGATGCCGTCACCGAAGATCCGCCATTCGTCGTCGGGGCCGTGCCCCTCGACATGCACAGGGGCGCCGAAGCTCGAGCACGAGCCTCCGTCCCATACTGTCGCCGTCCCGAAGAGCTCACCGTCCGGTTCGCCGAAGGCCAAGCTCCGAGTCTCCGCTGCCTGGCAGTAGCTCACGGCCGAAGATGCGGAGGGTCTACCTCGGTGGCGGTGCCCTCGACGTCGGAGGGGGCCGTCCCCCCGGGCGGAGCGGTCCCGCCTGGACCGGCCCCACCCCGACCGCCGGCCGACCGGCCCGCGAAGCGCCCCGCCCGTGCCACAAGCCGGTGCTGGAAGTTGCGCACGAGCCCGGCGCGCACGAGCACACGCGTGGGCGGGAAGAGCAAGAGCAGCCCGACGATGTCGGAGATGAACCCCGGCACCATGAGCAGGCCGCCCCCAAGCGCGATGAGGACGCCGTCTACCACCTCGCGCCCGGGCGGCCGCCCTTCGGCGACGGCGGCGTTGAAGTGGCGTAAGACCACCCGGCCCTCCGAGCGCACCGCCCACAGGCCGAGCGGCCACGCCGCGATCAAGAGCACGATGGTCAGGAGCACGCCGATCGCCTCGGCGACCTTGACGATCACGAAGAGCTCGGCGACCACCCAGACGATGAAGAGGATGAAAAACATTCACCTCTTACTGTAGTGCTGCGCTGTCCGCGGCTAGGCGAACGCGGTGCGGCTAGGCGAACGCGGCGGTCGGGCCTTCGACGCGCACGCCGGGAAGACGGTGCAGGCCCACCATCTCGATTAGGGTCGCGCTCTGCGGCTGGGCGCCGCGGAGCAGGAGCGCGCGCCCGTGCCGGCGCAGCCGCCGCGCGATCATCGCGAGGTCGAGCATCAGCGAGGTGTCGGCCCAGGCCAGCTCGGTGAGATCCACGACTACGTCCGCCTGCGCGCGGATGGCTCGCGACAAGGCGCCGGATTAATGTCGGCGCGATGACGTCAGCGGGTAGGGTTGACTCGTTCGCGCTGTCCCTCTAGGAGGAAGCAATGCCGCAGGCTAGGAGTAGTGGATCGAGAACCACCCGATCGAAGTCGACCTCGAACTCGAACGCGAAGGCGAAGGCGGCCGCCGCCAAGCCCGCTCGCGCCGCCGCCGCCAAGCCAGCGGCCGCCGTGGCCAAGCCCGCCCGTCCCGCCGCCAAGCGCTCGGC
>JALYZL010000271.1 GCA_030948875.1 Actinomycetota bacterium | reverse complement strand
GCCGAGCGGCTCGCCGCCTATCTGAACCCCCTAGCACGGGACCGACTGCGGCGGACCCCAATAACGAAGAAACCCCCCGTGTTACGGGGGTTTCTGAAGTAAGTACCGCTACCGGGATTCGAACCCGGGTTTCCGCCGTGAGAGGGCGGCGTCCTAGTCCCCTAGACGATAGCGGCGGGGACGAGCAAGGGTAGCGGGTAGCGTCCCGCGTAGGCAGCGCGTCCGCGGGGCGGTTAGAGGGCTGCGCCCGGCACCGGTTTGGCCTCCATCGCGCGGAAGAGGAGCAGGATCGCGAGCGCGGAGGCGGCGAGGCCGGCGACGAAGATCCAGGTGCTGGCGTTCGAGTGGTCGAGCTTGCTCCACTCGCGGATCGCTCCCACGAGCATGAGGGCGGTGGCGATGAGGAATGTCTCGAGGAGGAGGCGCCACGAACTCCAGCGCTCGTCGAGGGCGAGGAGGAGAGATCCAACGCCCACCTGGATCATGAAGGAGCCGATGACCCCGGCAGTCAAGGGGGTGAGCTTCCACGCCCAGACGTCGTTCGCCGTGGGGGGCGAGAGAAGGAAGATAATGCCGAGGGCGATCGCACCTGCGGACACCGCTCGCGCGATGTAACGCACCAGTGGCGGCACCGATTGATCGCCGGGCTCCAGGCGCCGTGCATCGGTGCGCTGATTGCGGAGCCAGAGCCAGGCGACGGCGAACGGCGAGACGATGTAGACGCTGGTCCATCCGTAGAAGGCGACGGCGGCGAGGAAGGGCGCGTGTCCGTGGTTGAACTTGTTGAAGTGGACGAGGGTGACGACAAGCATGAAGGCGGCGAATATCGCGGCCGACAGGACCCCGGCGGACGCGACGTGCCACCGGCGGCTGAGGGCGAGGCGCATGAAGAAGTAGGCGCCCGCCCCGTATGACGCTCCCATGAAGATCGGCGTCATCGCGGGCTTGATCGTCCAAGCCCACAGCGTCTTCGTCTCCGTCGGTAATCCCCACAGGATCACGAGCGCCGGTAAGAGGACGGCGACGATGATTACGCTCGCCCACCGGGTCTCCCGCAGAACTCGGTCGCCACTGTTCTCAGCGCTCGCCACCCGTACATCTCCCCCGGGAACGGCTGGCGCCGCGCCAGCCGCGGTGAGCCTAGCGCTTCCGCAGCACTCCCGCAACACGCGGCAGCCTTCTGGCGGAGCGGGACCGTGCCCTGATAACTTGGACCGCCCGCGGCTGTGGCGGAATCGGTAGACGCGCAGGCTTCAGGTGCCTGTGTCCTCAGGGACGTGGAGGTTCAAGTCCTCTCAGCCGCATGTCGACAAGGGCTCGGTCCCGGGCGCGTCAGCCCCCGGCGTTCCAACGCTCGATCACCTCGGTCTCGCGCTCGTGGCCGAGGACGCCGAGCGAACCGGCGGCGAGGACGAAGCGTGCGCCGGCAGACGGCGGCATCTCGACCCAGCGGGCGGTGAGGACGCGGAGGATGTGGCCGTGGGCGAACACGAGCGCATCGCCGCCGACGGACCGCAGCCTGGCGAGGACCTGGTCGGCACGGGCGGCGACCTGGTCCGGGGTCTCGCCTCCGGGACAGCCGTCGCGCCAGAGGTTCCAGTCCGGGCGTCGGGCGCGGATCTCGTCCGTGGTCAGTCCCTCGTATTCGCCGTAATTCCACTCGCGCAGATTGGGCCCAATGACCGGATCGGTAAAGCCCGCGAGTTCGCACGTTTCCCGCGCGCGCCGTAGCGGGCTGCACAACACGATCGAGTATTCCCTGGCGAGCACCGAAGCGAGCTCCTGGGCCCGGCGCCGGCCGGCGAGCGTGAGCGGAACGTCGGTCCCGCTCGTGTGCTTGAGCGACGCGCTCCATTCGGTCTCACCGTGGCGTACGACGGTGATTCTGGGTCGGGGAGCCGGTTCGGCCACGAGCGCACATTCTCGCGGATTGCCGCAGGCGCGTTGGCCACCATCGCCCGGCTCATCGCCATTTCGAGCCTGGTTGAATCTCGTACCATGAGCGATCCTGTGTGCAGAGACGGTGATGATCACCGGCGACGACGGCGACGAGATCGAGGCATACCTCGCCCGGCCCAGCGATGACGGATCCCGAGGTGGCGTGGTGGTGATCCATCACATGCCCGGGTATGACCGCGGGACGAAGGAGATCGTGCGCCGGTTCGCCGAGCTCGGCTACGACGCCATCTGCCCGAATCTCTATTGGCGCCAGGCGCCGGGTGCCGCCCCGGACGATGCGGCGGCGACGGCCCGGGCTCAGGGCGGCGTGCCCGGCGAGCAGTTGATCGACGACGTCGCCGGAGCGGCGGCGCATCTGCGCTCGCTTTCGACATCGAACGGCAAGGTCGGGGTGATCGGTTACTGCTCGGGCGGTCGCCAGTCGGTCCTCGCGGCCTGCAACGTCGACCTCGACGCCGCCGTCGACTGCTACGGGGCGTTCGTCCTCGGCGACCCGCCCGAAGGCTTCTCGCTCCAGGTCACCAATCTCGTCGATCAGCTGCCGAACCTCCGTTCGCCGCTGCTCGGACTGTTCGGCGAGGAGGATTCCCATCCCTCGCCCGAGGAGGTCGCCGAGCTGGACAGGATCCTCACCGAACTCGGTAAGCCGCACGAGTTTCACATTTACGACGATGCCGGCCATGCCTTCTTCGCGGTCGACCGGCCGGCCTACCGTGTCGCGGCTGCCAACGACGGCTGGGAGCGGATCACGACGTTCTACGGCACCTACCTCGGAGGCTGAGCATGTGCACCTACGCAACCGTGCAGACCGCGCTCGAGGGAAGCGCCGAGGGACCGCAGAGCAGCTGGTTCCACGTCACGGACGGGACCGTCTATTTCGATCACCCGGTTGCGATGCTCTCTCGCATGCTCGCCGGTATCGAGCCGATATGTCCTGGCCGCCGGCTGACGCCGGAGCCGTTACACCGCGTGGCGCTCCGAGGGCGCTAGGCGGGTGCTGAGGTCTGCGCAGCTCTCGCACTCGGGCACCATGCCGACGCGCTCGAGCTGCGAGTGAACCTTGCATCCGAGGCACAACGCGAAAATGGACTCGAGGCCGGCGGCGACGAGCACGCCAGCGAGGATCACATCGGCAGCGGTATGCGTCCCGATCACCACGCCGAGCACCAGCGCTGCCGTCGACATGGCCGCTCCCATCCCTTGCGCGAAGCGCTTGGGCGGTCCGGGAACCGGCTTGGCCGCGCCGAGGCGCGGCGCCACCACGCGCTGGGCGACGCGTCCGAGCGGGCTCAGGGTCGGACCGGTAAGCACCCGGGCCCAGAACCCGTAGGTCATCGGGATCAGGAGCCAGTACCAGTCGGTCGCGAGGATCACCGCCGTGGTCACGAAGACGACCCCGGCGACGACTCGGGCGGCTTTCTCGTTGACTGGATCGGGAAAGGAGAACAGCTCGTGCAGCGACCCGCGCATCCTTATAGCCTACTAAGACGGTCCGCTTTACCGGTTATTCGAGCTGGATCCCTGAGCCGGAATCGCTCAGGAGTCGGTCGCCTCGTAGGCCTCTGAAGCGACGAGCTCGTGCGCGGCCGCTTCGTCGAGAGCGGCGTCGGGATGCTCGGCCGCGATGTGCTCGCGCAGCCGGGCGACGAGCTCCTCGTCGGTCGCGGCGGCGACGACGTGGCCGCAGATGTTGCACTCGATCACCCGCACGTCACGCTCCCCCGGTGCGCTCGATCTCGTCGACCTCCGCGCGCCGGCGGACGTGGCGCTCCTCGTCTGAGACCTCGGCGGCCAGGAACGCTCTGAGGATCTCGGCCGCGACCTCGACGCCGATGACGCGACCACCCATGCAGAGGACGTTCACCGCGTCGTGCTCGACCGCCTGGTGCGCGGTGTAGGTGTCATGAATGGTCGACGCGCGGACGCCGCGGATCTTGCACGCGGCCACCGATACTCCAGCTCCCGAGCCGCAGACGATGACCCCACGATCCGCCGCTCCGGAGACGACGGCGCGCCCGACCTCGAGCGCCTTCGCCGGGTAATCGATCGGATCGGTGGTGTCGATGCCGAGATCGACCACCTCATGGCCGGCGCCGGCGACCTCCGCGAGAATCCGCTCACGTAGCGCTACCCCGGCATGGTCGAATCCGCAGGCGATCCTCATCGCCTCACCTCCTCAAGTTCGTGGACGGCGAGCAACGCTGCGCCGAGGACTCCAGACCTCACTCCGTGGCGGGCGAGCCGGATCGTCGTTCGCCGCCCCACGCCCGGGAGCGTATAGCTCTTGGCCACGCGCTTGGCGGGCGTGAGCAAGAGGTCTCCGGCCTGCGCGGCACCCCCGCCGATGACGACCTCCTCGGGGTCGAAGGTGTTGATGACGTTGGCGATCCCTACACCGACGCGCTGGCCCCACAGCTCGACGATGCGCGACGCGGCCGGATCGCCCTCATGGGCCGCTTGGACCGCGTCGGCGCCCAGGACCGGCATGTCCTGCGCGCGTAGGCGACCGAGCGGCGATTCGGGGTGAAGGCCCGCGGCCTGCGACGCGAGCGCGTCGAGCGCGTGGCCAGCCGCAACGAACTCGAGCGAGCCGGGCTGGGGAAAGCGCATCGGCGCGGGGACGGATCCCGCCAGGTCCATCCCCACCAGGGTATGGCCGAGCTCTCCGGCGGCCCCGGTGGCGCCGCGATAGATCCTGCCCCCGAGCACGATGCCCCCGCCGACGCCGGTGCCCACCGTGAGCATGATCAGGTTGCGTGCGGTAGGCCGGAGCTGCGCGTCGTGCGCTTCGGCGAGGGCGGCAACGGTAGCGTCGTTGTCGACGAACACGGGCACCCCGAGGCGCTCACCGAGCAGGGCCCGGAGAGGCACGTCGGCGAGGGGCACGTTGACCGAGCTCACCGCGCGCCCGGACTCGAAGTCGACGACCGACGGCGTTCCGATGCCAAGCGCGCCCAGATCGTCCGTGCGGACCTGATGCACCAAGCCCACGAGCTGATCGATGAGCGCGTCCGAGCTCGACATCTCGGTCGGCTCGATGGCCGACTCGCACAACACGCCGTCGCGCAAGCAGGCGGCGATCACCTTGGTGCCGCCGAGGTCGATGCCGACGACCGGAGGAATCACGGCGACGGTATCTTGCTCGCCGCGGCAGCGTCGAGGAGCACCGTGATCGACTCCGCGAGCGGCGCCAGAAGCGAGGCCGGCACGTGCGGGTCGGGCTGCGCGCCCGGGCCGAAGGCGGCCGCCACGGCATCGGCCTTCCCAGGCCCAGTGACCAGGAAGACAATCTCCTTCGCCAGCGCCACGGCGGGGAAGGTCATCGTCACCCTCGACACGATCGGCTCGAGACCGGGTACCTCGACGCCCACCGCGAGCCGCACGCGTTCGCTCAGCGACTCCTGATCGGGGAAGAGCGACGCCGTGTGGCCGTCGGGGCCGAGGCCGAGAAGGAGCAGGTCAAAGCGTGGAGGCCCGGCAGCCCGCAGCTCCTGCTCGTACTCCTCAGCAGCCTCGGCGGGACCGAGCTCGCCGCGGATCCGCTTGACCGCGGGTCCGGCCTCGCCCAGGGGGTGGAGCAGGGCGGCCTTGGCCATGGCGTAGTTCGAACGCTCGTCATCGGGCGGCACGCAACGCTCGTCGCCGAACCATGCAGTCACCCGCGTCCAGGGCGCGCCCGTGCTCGCGGCGCGCTGGTAGGCCGCGCGGGGAGTGGAACCGCCCGCGAGGACGATGTGCCCGCCGCGGGCGGCGCCCTCGACGAGCATCTCCGCGCACGTGGCGGCGGGATCCTCGACCACGCGCAGCTCAACGCTCATGACACCGAGACCGAAACCGGGCAGAAGATGCGCGCGCACGCCAGTGCCGGACCGTAGGTCGCGTCGCGGAGCAGCGCCTGCCGGACCCCCTCGCCGAGGATTCCCCCCTCGCCGCGCGAGGCCCCGAGCACCTTCCAGGTCGACTCCGTCCCGTCCTCGGAGCGCCGCCGGGCGCACAGCCCGCCCGAGGCCCGGTCCAGGGACAGCGACCAGCCGCCGGGCACGGCCACGGTGAGGCCCGTCAGCCCTGGCACGAGCTGATCTGAGCTGTCGAGCTCGATCTCCACATCGTGGTCGCTGGCGTGCGCGACGCCGCGTAGCTCACCGCGGACGGCGTGCAAGGGGGTCGGCGCCCAACCTAGCCGCGAGACCAGCCACCCGGCGAGGAGCGACGCGCTCGCGGTCGACGTCGCCTGGTGGCGCGCGGCCATCACGCCGATCTGCGAGAGCAGATCCCGGCGGACCGGCGGGTCGAAGGTCGCAGCCAGGCGCTCGCGCCACGGCGTCGTTCTCAGCCATGCCAGGTCGACGACGTACACCGATTCGAGCAGCTCGGCGGCGCGCGCGAGCGCTGCCGGGGTATCGGTCTCGCCGTCGGAGTCAATCAGGATCACGTCGGCGATCTCGAGCAGCGAGTTCACCGCTTCTTGGTGGCCGTAGGGCGACCACATCATCGTCGGGATCTCGGCCGCCCTGATCGGGTCGATGACGCTCTCGAGGTTCGCTAGGTGCACGTCGCCGAGGTCGATCTCCACCTGCTCGAGGATCACCCCGACGCCGTCCCCCGACGGCTCCTCATAGCTCATCACCACGCGGGCGTCCATCGTCGTCCGGCCCGGCTCGACGGCACAGAGCATGGTGCGCGACGCGTGGTAGCGACCGACGCGCTCGAGGCGATTGGCAACCTCACCCTTCCACGAGCGATCCACGACGACGACGAGGTTGAGCACGCGCGCGGGGACGAGCGCTTGATTGGCCGCGTGACGCTCGCGCAGCAGCTCGCGGAGCGCGGCGTCGATGGCGTCCGGCGTCGTGTCCCGCTCGCTCCAGACGTCCTCGCTCACAGCCGCCTCCAGGCGTGGCCGGGCTCGAGCAGAGAGCTCACCTCGCGCGGCCCCTGAGAGCCTGCGGGAAATTGCGGGATCGCAGTCGTGGTGTCCACTTTCCAGGCCGTAAGGATCGGGTCGATGATCCCCCACAGCGCCTCGACCTCGTCGTTGCGGGTGAACAGGGTAGCGTCGCCGCGCATGGCGTCGAGGATCAGGCGCTCGTACGCCTCAGGCGATTGGGACACGAACGAGGTCCCGTAGTGGAACTCCATGTTGACCGGACGGATGCGCATGCGGGTGCCCGGGATCTTTGCCCCCAGCGAGATCGAGACCCCCTCGTCCGGCTGCACGGTGAGCACGATCTCGTTGGGCTGCACGCCGATCGACCCCTCGCTCTGGAGGGCGAGATGGGGCACCGGCTTGAGCCGTACGGCGATCTCGGTCAGCTTTCGGGCCAGGCGCTTGCCCGTGCGCAGGTAGAACGGCACCCCCGCCCAACGCCAGTTGGAGATGTGGAGTCGCAGCGCGCCGTAGGTCTCGGTCCGTGAATCGGGTGCGACGCCGTCCTCCTCGAGATAGCCGGGGACGGGGACGCCCCCCTGGACGCCCGCCCCGTATTGTGCGCGCACGGCCATGTTGGGAACGTCGTGCAGATCTGGTGGGACGATCGCCTCGAGCACCTTTAGCTTCTCGTCGCGCAGCCGGTTGGCTTCAAACGCGGTGGGAGGCTCCATCGCGAGCAACGCCATGAGCTGGAGCATGTGGTTCTGCACCAGGTCGCGCAGCGCGCCGGCGCCCTCGTAGTAGCCGGCCCGACGTTCGATCCCGAGATCCTCGGCCGCGGTGATCTGGACGTAGTCGACGTAGTTGCGATTCCACACCGGCTCGAACAAGGCATTGGCGAAGCGGAACGCCATCATGTTCTGGACCGTCTCTTTGCCCAGGTAGTGGTCGATCCGGAAGACCTGTGATTCGTCGAACACGTCGAGCACGTCGGCGTTCAGCCTGCGTGCTGAAGCAAGGTCATAGCCGAAGGGCTTCTCGATCACGACCCGGGTCTCCCTGCCCTCGCCGGCTTCGTTCAGGCCTTGCTGTCCCAGCTCGTGCACGATCACCGGGAAGAACTGCGGCGCGGTTGAGAGGTAGAAGACGCGCGAGAGCGGGTATCCGGCGCGCTCGTCGAAGTCGCTGAGCGTACGTGCGAGCTCGCCGTAGGCGTTGTCGTCGTCGAACGTGCCCGAGATGTAGCGCATCTCGGACAGGAGCCCGTCGAGCACGGCGGGATCGGGCTTGGTGCGCGAGAAGCGCTGGATCGACGCGCGGGCGATGGCCTGGAACTCCTCGTCGGCATGCGCGGAGCGCGAAACGCCCACGAGCTCGAAGCGCTCGGGGAGCGCGCCCTGATGGGCGAGGTTGTAGAGCGCGGGGAGGAGCTTTCGGTGGGCGAGGTCGCCCGTCGCGCCGAAGATGACGAGCGCGGTCGGATGCACGGGCAGCCGCTCTAGCCCCTTGACGAGAGGATTCTCCTCGGTGAGGGTCATCGCTTCGGGGCCCCGCTGGGACATCAGCCGCTTCCGAGGATTGCGGTGAGCCGCTCGGCCAGCGACCGGACGCCCTGCGCCAAGGAAGCGGGGGTACCGTCGCCGTCGATCTTCACGCGCTCGGCGGGAAGGCCGTGAGCGCGCAACGTCTCGAGATCCCCGGCCGCCTGGGCGGCGATCAAGGTCCCGAACGAGAAGCCGGCGCCCGGGATCTCGAGATCTCTCTCCGGATCGGAGACAAGCTGCAGAAAGCGACCGACGGGTGGCCCGCCCTTGTGTAGCTGTCCCGTCGAGTGCAGGTACCGCGGGCCATAGCCGTACGTGGTGGCGGCGCCGGTGGCGGCCCGGAGGACGTTGCGCAGCTCACCGACCGCAGCGTCGAGCGTCTCCGACGGTGGCAGGTAGCCGAGGATGGCGATGTAATGCCGGGGCACCGCGTCGCTCAGGAGCGCGCGCAGCGCGTCGTCGTCGGCGACGGCGACCTCTGGCATCCCCGCGTCCAGGACCCGCCTGGTGTTGTCCTTGGCCTCCTGAACGTTGGGTTGGTCGAAGGGGTTGATCTCCAGCGCCCACCCGGCAACCGCGGTGGCGAACTCGGCGAGGAAGAAGATCCGTCCAAGGTCGGCGGGACCGTGCGTCGCCATCGTAAGCGTCGGGTGCCCGGCGCGCGCGAGCCCGTCCACCGCGTGGTCAAGATCCTCGTTGGGGGTGTCCGCGTTGCGCAGATAGGCGAAGACGCGGTCATCGCCGTAGGCCTGCGGAGGGCCGAGGGGCTCGTCGATGACGGGCACGATGCCGCGTCCGTTCTTGCCGGTCGACTCGGCGATGAGCTGCTCGGCCCACAGCCCGAAGCTCTGGATCGGCTCCGAGACGATGAAGGTGAGCTTGTTGCGGCCCTGGAGGGCGAGCTCGCCGAGGACGGCGCCAAGCCACAGTCCCGAGTTCGACTCCGTCGAGTCGTAGTGGGCGCAGGTCTGCTCGGCAACCTGGCATCGGTGCAGCAGCGCCTCGATGTTCACCGCCATCAGGGCAGCGGGCACGAGGCCGAAGTATGAGAGGACCGAGTAGCGACCGCCGATGTCGGGCGGGTTGAGGAAGCAGCGCCGCAGGCCGCCGTCGCGAGCGGCCCGCTCGAGCGGGCTGCCGGGGTCGGTGATCATCACGAATTGGCGCGGCTGGGCCTTGACCTTGAAGTAGCGGTAGTGCGACAGCGTCTCGATCGTCGACCCCGACTTCGATGACACGATGAAGAGGGTGTTGGGGATCTGAAGCGAGGCCTCGAGCTCTGAGATCACGTCGGGGTGCGTCGAGTCGAGCACATGGAGTGTCAGCCCTCCGGGAACGCTGCCGAACGAGCGGCGGATCACCTCCGGACCGAGCGACGAGCCCCCCATCCCAAGGAGGACGGCATCGGTGAAGCCCTGGGCGCGGCACTCCTCCGCGAACTGATGCAGGTCGGGCGCGTGCTCGAGTATGGGCTCGGACACCGTGAGCCAGCCGAGCCGGTCCTCGATCTCGGGTCCCGGGCCGCCCCACAGCGTGGGATCGCGTCGCCAGAGCCGCTGTGCCACGGTCTCCGCCATGGCCCGCCGCACGCGGGCAGCGATGGGCTCCTGGAGCTCGGGCGGGATCGTCGCCTCGATCGTCGGCGGGCGGCCGGTGATGACCGCGGCGCGCCGGGACTCGATCCCCTCGAGCAGCCTGCGCATCGCGTCCTCGAACTGCTTGATGCCGTCGACAAGCAGCGCCTCGGTCACCTCGTCGAGGTCGATCCCCGCCGTGGCCAGCGCGTCGAGATCCTCACTGGGATCCTCCTCGGCCGTGGGACCGTGGATGTGCCCGTGGTCGGCGACCGCGAGCAGCGTGGCCATCGGCATCGTGTTGACGGTGTGCGGTCCGACGAGCTCGTCGACGTACATGGTGTCCGGGTAGGCCGGGTTCTTGACTCCCGTCGACGCCCACAGGGGTCGCTGCACGGTGGCGCCGGCGTGGTGCAGCGCCTCCCAGCGGGGACCCGAGAAGATCTCCTTGAACCTCCGGTACGCGGCTCGGGCGTTGGCGATCGCCGCCTTGCCACGGAGCTCCTCATGGCCGAGCTCGGCGAGGCGCTTGTCGACCAGGGTGTCGACGCGCGAGACGAAGAAGCTGGCGACCGAGCTCACATCGAGCGACTGGCCCGCGGCCAGGCGCCGCTCAAGACCGCGCAGATAGGCCTCGGCGATGCGCTCGTATGCCTCGACGGCGAAGAGGAGGGTGACGTTGACGTTGATGCCCTCGGAGATGGCCTCCTCGATCGCCTTCGCCCCCTCGCGCGTGCCGGGGATCTTGATCATCACGTTGGCCCGGCTGAGCCGCTGCCAGTACGCGCGGGCCATGGTCAGCGTGCCCTCGGTGTCGTGGGCGAGCGCGGGCGCGACCTCCATCGAGACGAAACCGTCGTAATCGGTGCCCGCCTGCCCCGCGGCGTAGACGCCGGAGAGGACATCGGCCGCCGACTGCACGTCGTGCATGGCCAAGCGCTCGTAGATCGCGCTCGCGTCGAGCTCCTCCCGGGCCGCCGCCTCGAGATCTTGGTCGTAGTCGGTCGAGCCGAGGATCGCCTTCTCGAAGATCGACGGGTTCGAGGTCACCCCGCGGAGCGAGTCCTCCCTGACCATCCGAGCGAGCTCGCCTCCTTCGACCAGGGTGCGGCGGATCTGGTCCAGCCAGGGGCTGGTTCCCGCCTTGGCCAGCCCGGCGAGCTGGGGGTTGACCTGTGCCTCGGTGGTGCTCATCGGCGCGCTCCGTTCTCGGTTACCCGTTTCACCGCCGCCCGCCCGCTATCCGCCACGCGCTCGGGCGTGAAGCCGAAATGCTTGTACAACGCGGGCGCGGGCGCGGACGCGCCGAAGCTCTCCATCCCGATCGCCTCGCCGGCATCTCCCACCCACCGGTGCCAACCGAAGGTGGCCGCGGCCTCGAGCGATACTCGTGCACGACACGCCGGGGGGAGCACGGCGTCGCGGTACTCGGCGCCCTGGGCGGCGAAGCTCTCGACGCAGGGCATGCTCACGACGCGGGTGGCGATCCCCTCCGCTTCGAGGAGATCGGCGGCACGCGCGCAGATGTTGACCTCGGTACCGGTGGCGATGAGGATCAGGTCAGGCGGGTCGGGCTCGCGGTAGGAGTCGCGCAGGACGTAGGCGCCGCGCTCGATCGCGTCACGGGGGACGGCCGAGGGGTTCCACGTCGGCACTCCCTGCCGCGAGAGCGCGAGGACGGTCGGATGGTCGTGCGCTGCGATCGCGTAGCGCCAAGCGAGCGCAGTCTCGTTGGCGCCGGCGGGCCTGACGACGTGGAGCCCCGGAACGGCACGCAAGCCCGCGAGCTGCTCGACCGGCTGATGGGTCGGGCCGTCCTCGCCGAGGCCGATCGAGTCGTGGGTGAAGACAAAGATCGAAGGCAGCTCCATCAGCGCCGCGAGGCGGATCGAGCCGCGCATGTAGTCGCTGAAGATGAGGAATCCGGAGCCGTAGCCCCGCAGGTAGTGCAGGGTGAGCCCGTTGACGATCGCGCCCATCGCGTGCTCGCGGATCCCGAAGTGGAGGTTGCGGCCCTCGTAGGCGTGGCGATCGACGCTGTCGGCGCCCTCGATCAGCGTCAGCGTCGATGGGGCAAGGTCGGCCGAGCCACCGACGAGCTCGGGTACCTTGGCGGCGGCCCATTGCAGAACGGTGTGCCCGGACTTGCGGGTAGCGGTCATCGTGCCGCCGGCGTGGAAGGTCGGGACCTCGGCGTCCCAACCGGCCGGGAGGTCGCGGCGGACGAGCCGCTCGAACTCCTCGGCGGGCGCCGGGTACTCCTCGCGATAGCTGCTCATGAGCGCTTCCCATTCCGACTGCTCGGTGGCGCCTTTTTCGACGTTTGAGCGAAAGTGGTCGAGCGCCTCGGGCGGGACGTAGAAGGGCTCGAGGCTCGGCCAACCGTACACCTGCTTGGTCAGCTGGATCTCCTCCTCGCCGAGCGGCGAGCCGTGCGCGGCCGCGGTATCCTGCTTGTGCGGGCTCCCATAGCCAATGTGGGTACGCACGATGATCAGCGACGGCCGGTCCTCGACTTCCATCGCGGTGTGCAGGGCGGTCTCGAGCGAGTCGAGCGCGATGTCCTCCTCGAGATCCTGCACGTGCCACCCATAGGCGTCAAAGCGCTTTGCCGTGTCATCGGTGAAAGTGATCGCCGTGTCGCCCTCGATCGAGATGTGGTTGCGGTCGTAGAACGCGATCAGGCGACCGAGCCCGAGGTGACTGGCGAACGAGGAGGCCTCGCCCGAGATCCCCTCCTCCATGTCCCCGTCCGAGGCGATGACGAACGTGTGGTGGTCGACGATCTCGCGGTCGCGGCGATTGAAGCGCGCAGCCAGCATCCGCTCGGCGAGCGCCATGCCCACCGCGTGCGAGATCCCCTGCCCCAGGGGCCCGGTCGTCACCTCGACGCCGGGGACCTTCCCATACTCCGGGTGCCCCGCGGCCTTCGACCCGAGCTGCCGGAAGCTCTTGATGTCGTCGAGGTCGATGTCGTAGCCGCTCAGGAACAGGCTCGAATACAGGAGCATCGAGGCATGGCCGCACGAGAGCACGAACCGATCGCGGTCAGGCCAGCCGGGGTCTCGCGGGTTGTGCTTCATAACTCGCGTATAGAGGACGTAGGCGAGCGGAGCCAGCGCCATCGGCGTCCCCGGATGGCCCGAGTTCGCCTTCTGCACCGCATCCATCGCCAGCGTGCGGATGGTGTTCACGCACAGCTCGTCCAGCCGTTGATCCGCGCCGGTCGCCGTCAATGTGGGCGGGCGGTTGGGGCGGAGCAGGCCACGGGGAGAGGATAGTGGGATCGGGGGGGCGGGTTGGAGCGGGGTTGTTACGGGGTGGGGCGGGGCGGCGGGCGCCCGGCGGGGCGGCGTCTCGGCGTCTCGGCGTCTCGGCGAACTGCTGTCGATGAGTCCGGAGGGTCCGGACCGAAAGACATCACTTCAAGTCTTCCCGGGCACCCGACGCGAACTGCCGTCGATGAGTCCGGAGGGTCCGGACCAAGAGACATCGGTTCGAGCGTCGCCGCGCCCCCTACCCCAGCAGCACGCGATACCGCTCGTACTCCTCCACCGGAACCTGGCGATTCTTCGCGACCGCTTCGGCCAGCGGCACGAGCTCGATCTGGGTCGCGTGCAGGGCGGTCATCATCCCCCACTGTCCGTCGTGGGCGGCGTCGATGGCGGCGAGGCCGAGGCGAGTAGCGAGCATGCGGTCGAAGGCGGTGGGGGTGCCGCCGCGCTGGACGTAGCCGAGCACGGTGGCGCGGGTCTCGAAGCCGGTGCGCGACTCGATCTCGTGTTCGAGCTGGACGCCGATGCCGCCGAGGCGCGGGTGGCCGAACTCGTCGAGCTCGCTTTCGGCGATGGCCATCGTGCCCTCCTTGGGCGTCGCGCCCTCGGCCGCGACGACGATGGAGAAGTAGCGGCCACGGGCGTGTCGGCGGCTGATGAGCCGGCAGACCTCGTCGATGTCGAAGGGTACTTCGGGGATCAGGATGACGTCGGCGCCGCCGGCGATCCCGGAATGGAGAGCGATCCAGCCCGCGTTGCGGCCCATCACCTCGACGACGAGGATGCGGTTGTGACTCTCGGCTGTGGTGTGGAGGCGGTCGATCGCCTCGGTGGCGACGTGCAGGGCGGTGTCGAAGCCGAAGGTGACATCGGTGGCACCGAGGTCGTTGTCGATCGTCTTGGGCACGCCGACGACGTGGACGCCTTCTGAGTGGAGGCGGCTGGCCACCCCGAGGGTGTCGTCGCCGCCGATCGCCACGAGGCCGTCGAGGTTCAGCTTCTCGAACGTCGCGCGCGCCTGGTCGGGCCCGTCATCGCGCCGGTAGGGGTTGGTGCGGGAGCTGCCGAGGATGGTGCCGCCGCGGGGGAGGATCCCCCTGATCGCCTCGAGGTCGAGGTCGATGTACGAGCACTCCAGCACGCCGCGCCAGCCGTCGCGGAAACCGACGATCTCATCACCGTAGGCATCGATGCCCTTGCGCACGACGCCGCGGATGACCGCGTTGAGGCCTGGACAGTCACCCCCGCCGGTGAGGACGCCGATGCGCATGGGGCTGCATCTTATGTTGTGGCGAGTCACCGATTGCTACGTACGCGTAATGTTCCTTGCGTGGCAGTAAGGGGACGAGCAGGTATCGCCCTGGCGGGCGTCGGCGGAGTGACCGCGGCGGCGACGTGGGCGATCGAGCGGCGACACTATCTGCGGCGGATCTCCGGCGACCCTGACTATCCGGTCCTCTCACACCCGCCGTCCGGGCGTCCGATCGATGTCCTCGCGTTCGATGGCACAGTGCTCCACGCCGAGGTCTTCGGACCGGCGGAGGCCCCGACGATCGTGCTGGCTCACGGCTGGACCGAAGCGCTGCGGTTCTGGGTCCACCAGATCATCGACCTATCGCGTCGAGACTTCCGGGTCGTTGCCTACGACCTCCGCGGTCACGGACGTAGCTCCAAGTCACCCAGAGACGACTACTCGATCCGCGCCTTCGGCGACGACATCGAGGCGGTGCTGCGGATCTGCGTGCCGGAGGGCGAGCGCGCGGTGCTGGTGGGGCACTCGCTTGGGGCGATGTCGATCGCGTCGTGGGCGGAGCGCCACCCCGTCACCGACCGGGCCAGCGCCGCCGGGCTTATTTGCACTGGGCTCGTGGACCTGCTGAGCGAGCATCTCGTGCTCAGGCCGCCACGGATCGCCGCCGCGGCGTTCCGGCCCATCAGCGCCTACGTACTCGGTGCGCCGTGGTCGATCCCGGCCTTCTCGCCGTCGCTGCTCGACCTCGCGATCCGCTACGTCGCCTTCGGGCCGACGGCCGGTCCTGCACAGGTCGCGTTCTACGAGCGGATGCTCCGTGAATGCCCGGCGGATGTCCGCGCCGGGGCGGCCGCGGCGATGGCGAACATGGACATCCTCGATGCACTGTCGCGACTGACCGTCCCCACGCTGGTGCTCGCCGG
>JALYZL010000254.1 GCA_030948875.1 Actinomycetota bacterium | reverse complement strand
GTTGGCGTGCCGGAAGGCTGCGGACGGCGCTGATGATCGCAATCCTGTTGACCCGCGCTTGAGTGCCATCCACGACCGGCCTCAGCCGGTCGTGAGAATCGTCGAGCCGCTGCTCGGTGACGCGACGGCTCAGGTTTCTCCGACGGTCGTGCAGCAGATTAACGAGCACCCGGTGGGCATAGGCGTGGGGCGATTCGCGTGCCACGTCCCATCGCTGTCAAGGCCGCTTTAAATCTGACCCCTTGGCGCCGTTCGAAAACTGACCCCCCTTCGAGTAGATCGGGAAGCGAATAGTGCTCCAGCTGGCGCCGGCTTTTTGTGGAGCGAGCCGTAGGCGAGCGCAGCAAAATGCCGGCGTGCTCGGCTTGTGGTGGGGGCCGCGGGTTCTGATCCCGTTGTCCGGGTGGCCTAGTTTTCGACCGGCGTGGGTCGTGCGAGGTCGCGGTCTTTGAGGCGGTAGCTGTCGCCTTTGAGCGCAAGGATTTCGGCGTGGTGGACGAGACGGTCGATCATCGCAGCGGCGGTGACGTCGTCGCCGAAGATTTCGCCCCAGGCTGAGAACGGCTTGTTGGAGGTGACGATCAGGCTGGCGCGTTCGTAGCGGCGGCTGACGAGCATGAACATGAGGTTCGCTGCGTGCGGGTCAAACGGGATGTAGCCGACCTCGTCGACGATCAACAGCGGGACGCGTTGCAGCCGGTCGAGTTCCTGGTCAAGACGGCCTTGGCGTTGCGCGTCGGCGAGCAGGGCGACCCATTCGGTGGCGGTCTTGAAGATCACGCGGTGACCGGCCAGGCAGGCGCGGATCGCGATCGCGATCGACAAGTGGGTCTTGCCCGTGCCGGGCGGCCCGAGCAGCACGATGTTCTCCTTGCCGGCCAGGAAGTCGAGCTGCCCGAGGTGCAGCACCGTCTCTCGCCGCAGCGAGGTCTGGAAGGCGAAGTCGAACTCCTCAAGCATCTTGCGCGCCGGGAACCGGGCGGCCTTGATCCGGGACTGGCCGCCGTGGCTGTCGCGGCTATCGGTCTCGGTCTTTAACAGGGCGGCAGCGAACTGCTCATAGGACCATTCCTCTTGCCGAGCCCGATCGGCCAGCTTTGGCAACGCGCGAGCGGCCGCGGGGGCTTTGAGCTGGCGAAACAGGTGCGCGAGCTCTGAGGCCGGCCGGGTCATGCGATCAGTGCGTCGTAGCGGGCCAGCGGACGAACCTCGACCGGCTGCTCCCCTGACCGGCGCCCGTTGCGGAGCGTCCGGGCGTGCTGCAGCGCAGTGATCGTCCGGTGCTTGGCGAAGCTTCGTTGATGACGGCAGGCGAGCTCGCCGGTGTCGAGCGCGGCAGCGAGGATCTCTCGCTGTCCGACGCGGACCTCGATCCGCTGACCGACCAGGGCTGGGTCGAGCGAGTAGTCGTTGGTGTCCAGCCGCAGATAGGGGTCCGGTGGGACCCGCATCACCCACCGGCGATCAACATCAGGCATCACCGCCGGCAGCGACATCATCACCTCTCGCTCCTCGGCGAGCCGGTCGATCGGCCGGGCGCGCAGCGTCTTGTGGGTCCTTGCATTCACTTTGGTGAACCACCCATCGAGCTGATCCTGGAAGTCGAGCTCGTTCGCGAACCGCCGCCCCGGCTCAAAGTTCGTCTCCGCATATTCCTGCAGCCGCTCGACCACGCCCTTGGCTTGCGGGTCGGCCGGCTCGCAGAACCGCCAACCGATCCGCAGCTGCCCACAGAAACTGGCAAACGCATCTGATGGGCGACCTCCGTGGCCGTGGATTCCCGCCTGCCGATCCCAGACCAGCTCCCGGGGCAGCGCACCCAAACGGGTCAGGCAGCCGGAGATCCCGGCCAGCAGATCCTCGGTCCCCTTCGAGAACACCAACACCCCGGCGCCCGCGCGCGAGTAGCCCAGGCACGCAATCACGACCCAGCCCAGACGAGTCTGACCGTGCCCGACCGGGAGCTCTAACTTCGGCTGCCAGACGTCGAACTGGCAGATCTCCGCGGGCCGATAGATCGTCCGCTGAAACGTCCGAACGGGCGGCGCGAACAACGGACGGATCTCCCGCAGGTAGTCGTCCACGACCGTCTTGCCCGCCGTGCATCCCAGCGGCTCAAGCAGCTCCCGGACCCGCACCCCAGGCAGCTTTGGATCATCCTGCAGCAGCCGGTGGATCTCCGGCTTAAACGGGTCAAGCACCCCAAGCCGCGACGCCCGCTGATAGCTCGGCGGCGCCTGGCCTCGCAACGCCCGCCGAATCGTGTTCCTCGATAGCCCCGTCTCGCGCGCCAACCGCTTGATCGACTTCCCACCGACAAAATGCGCGCGCCTCAGCTCGGCCCACCGCTCCACACAGACCACCCTTTCGCCGCCTTCCTCATCGCTGACACGACGAGCCTCGACAGCACCCCGGACAGCTCCGCCGACCCGGCCGGGGGGTCAGTTTTCAAACGGCGGAGGGGGGTCAGTTTTCACCCGGCGCCGACAGCGCCTGGACCGCGCGCTCCTAGCGCCGACGACGGGCGACGCGCTTGAGCAAGAATTCCCAACGGCACCGAAATGCGAGTACTGTCGCCCTAGCGGCTCTAGGTATCCGACCCCCCGGCCTCAAGCCTGTCGACGACTGGCTGCCGCCCGGGTCTCGATCCAGCGCTAGGAATGCCGGGGCAGTACAGGTGCGGAGTCAAGGGCAACAGGAAGAAGATCGCGATGTCTAGACTGTTACGGTGCGCGTCCCTGCGACGGCTTACGATGGTGCTAAGCCTTGTGCTGACGGGGGTGGTGTTCGCGTCGACGGCGTCCGCGCAGGCACAGCAGCTCGATACGGTGGTCGCGTCTGGCAACACCGACCCTCTCAACGGTTATCAGCACTACAGCCCTAACGTCAATGTGTCGAGCAGCCCGCAGGGTCAGAACCTAGCC